>DASTLG010000095.1:0-10090 GCA_035715245.1 Patescibacteria group bacterium | reverse complement strand
CCTCCAACAGGAGATTTAACTCGGCTGGTGCTTGAGGATGCGCTTCAAATTATGGAAGAGGATGAAAAACGCGAATACCGGCCCATGCTCTATCGGGCTGAAGATGTAAAAGCGGTTATGACGCTCATGCAGGATGCTGATTATGATGCGAATGAAAAGATCGGGGATCTTGAGTTTTGCTTCCGCGAGGCGGGTCATATTTTTGGCAGTGCGTTTGTTGAATTACGTGAAGCAGGTGGTGTGTGCGTTACGTTTTCAGGCGATATCGGGAATGATCATGTTCCGATTCTTCGGGATACCGCAGCGCTCGCCGAAACAGATGCACTCATCATTGAATCAACTTATGGAAACAGTATTCATGAGGACGAATCTACGCGTGTGGCGAAATTGCGTGAAGCGGTTATTAAGACGATTGAAAAAAATGGTGTGCTCGTCATTCCGGCGTTTGCCATCGAGCGCACACAGCAGCTTCTTTACGAACTTCACGAATTAGCAGAGCAGGGTTTGCTCCCGCGGACGGATATTTATCTGGATAGTCCGATGGCGATCGAGACGACGGAAATTATTAAGTCCTACCCGCAATATTATGATGCGGATGCGCTCAAACATGTTTCTATGGGGGATGATGTCTTCCGCCTTCCAGGTTTACATCTTACAAAAACGCGCGAGGAATCAAAGGAAATCAACGACGCGCCGCGTCCAAAAGTAATTATCGCCGGAGCAGGCATGATGAATGGCGGCAGAATCCGTCATCATCTGGTCCGTTATCTAAGTGATCCGCGTTCAACCGTTTTAATTGTGGGATTTCAAGCAGAAGGAACCCTTGGGCGCGCGCTTTATCGGGGTGATCGATCGGTTACGGTTTTAGGTGAGCGTGTAGAAGTGAAAGCCTTGATCACAAGCATCGGCGCTTATAGTGCTCATGGCGATCAGAATAAGCTGACACGGTGGATCGCGGAGGCGAAGAAAAAACCGAGCCATGTTTTTTGCACGCATGGGGAAGAAGGTGCGTGTATGGCGCTTGCGACTCGGATTCAGCACGAGCTGACGATAGAAACGCACGCTCCGCGTTTACGTGATACCATTTCTTTATGACATCCTGGTTCTTTCTCGCGATTCTCGGACATCTCTCGAATGCTATTTCGTTCGTGATTGATAAAACGCTTTTACGCTCCACGTTCAAAAAAAGTGCAACCTATGCCGCGATGATTGGCGGCATTTCGTTTGTTGTTGTATTGCTTTCGCCATGGGTGCATACGTGGCCAGCCGTGAAGATTTATCCGTACATTCTCGGGTTTGGCGGATTCTTTGTCCTCGCGCTTTGGGCATTTTTTGAGGCGCTTCGCAAAGGCGAGGCGAGCCGTGTTGTCCCGATCATCGGATCGCTTATTCCGATTTTTACCCTGATCGGCAGTTTAGCTATTTTTCGTCAGAATTTTACCGGACGTGAACTCATCGGATTTGGTCTGCTTTTGCTTGCGACCTGGCTGCTTACGAGCGGCGGAAAAAAAGAAGGGCGCATTCCCGCAGTTGTTGTGGCTTTTGCGACTGCCGCCTCTTTGCTGTTTGCGGCGGCATCGCTTTGCGGAAAATATGCCTTTGATCATGCGGATTGGGTTGGCGTCTTTATTTTGTCCCGTGTGGTAGCAAGTGTGATCGGTATCGGGATCGGATTCATGTTTTCCGGATCTCGGCTGGAAATTCTTAAAATTTTGCGAGGAAAGAATTCTGTTTCTTCAAAAGAGGCTCCGGTTTCACTCGCGATTTTTGGTCAGATTTGCGGCGGCATTGGTTTTGCTCTCGTAAACTTCGCTCTCGCTGAGGGAAGCGCCGCTCTCGTGAATGCGCTTCAAGCGGTTCAATATGCGGCCATCATTCTTGCTGCCTGGTTTGGCGGATCACGTCTTCGCCGCGCTCTTAATGAAGAAGTGACAAAAAAAATTGTTCTGCTTAAATTTTTTGCCATTTTGTGTGTGGCGGCTGGGCTGAGCTTGATCGCCTAAATAGCTTCTCGTACCTTGATTTTATGCATACGGTTTCATCGATTCTTAAAACCGGGGTTATTATCCTCATCTGTTTGCTCTTTGTTGCGTTTGTGTATTTTTTCGTCGGATGGCCTCAAACGAGTCGCGGCACGGATTATGGGATTACGTGGAGCAAACCCTATGCGGAGTTTTTGGGACTAAATGTAAATGATGGACTTCGCGCCGCACTTGCAGATTTTGGAATTAAACAAGTACGCATTCCGGTTTACTGGCCGTATGCGGAACCGCAAAAAGGAAAATACGATTGGAGCTGGCTTGATCAGCAGATGACGATCATTTCTCAAGCTGGAGCAAAAGCGATTCTTGTCGTCGGCGTAAAGCAGCCGCGTTGGCCAGAATGCTGGGTTCCGGATTGGCTTTCTTCGCTTTCAGCGAATCAGAGGACGGCAGAGCGTTTTGCGTATATTCAGGCGGTGCTTGATCGCTATGGAAAAAATTCAGCGGTTCTTGCGTGGCAGGTTGAAAATGAGCCGGATTTTTCTTTTGGGACTTGTGATCCGGTTTCTCGAAACGTCATCGCCTCGGAAATGAATCTTGTCAAAACCTTTGAAGAGAGAAACGGGACAAATCGACCGATATTTACAACCGCTTCGGGAGAACTTTCGAGCTGGCTCGGATATGCGGGAAAGACAGATGGAATTGGTGTAAGCGTTTATCGCAATGTGATTTCCCCATGGGGAATTTTCCATTACCCGTTTCCTTCATGGTTTTACGCGCGTAAAGCGGCGCTGGTTCGGCCATTTGCCGGAATGGTGTACGTAAGCGAATTCCAGATGGAGCCGTGGGTAAAAGGAAATCTGCCGACCATGAGTTTGGAAGAACAATTTAAAACGTTTTCGCTTGCGAGCATGAAGGATAATTTTGTTTATGCTTCGCGGCTGAATTTTCCCTGGGTGGATTTTTGGGGGGCTGAATGGTGGTATTGGATGAAAACGCAAAAAAATCATCCGGAATTTTGGGAAACGGCAAAAATTTTCTTTCAGAGCCAGAAACATTCCTAGGCGGGGCGTCCTTGACGTGAGGTTCAGCTTGTTTTTAAGCTGTCCTATTCCTGTTTAGGAATTGGTCTTTACAATCAGCTCTTCGAGAGGAGGCGAGCGGTGCGCGCCAATCCAATCGTCGCGGTCTGCAAAGATCCAGGCGGAACAAATGGCGTATTGCGCGTGATCGAAATCCTGCGCGCGCGCGGACATGAAGTGCGGTTGTTTTTGGACGGTCATGCACAAAAAAATCCGTCTGCACTCTCTGCGGGTGGTGTTCCGATCTCATCAACGATCGATGTTTTGAACATGAATCCAAGTCCGAGTGCGTTTTTGACGTCTATGTGTTCTGGCGGAGGGATTGGACGTGATCTCGTTCCTCTGATGCATAATATTTGTCCGACCATCGCTTTGCAGGATTTTTGGGGCGCGCGATTGAAAACCGATTGGTCAGATTTGCGGTTTCGTCCGGATTACATCGTCGTTCACGATGAACTTGGAGCGCGGCTGGTGAACGAAGCGTGGGATTTTCCCGCGTGCCGTATTTGGCAGACCGGATTTCCGGCACTCGACCATTATCATGGATGTGATACAGAAGCGGCGCGGCAAAAAGTCCGTGCGTATTTTCGCCTTGGACGAAATTGGCCGGTCGTGATGTATGGCGGGGATGTTGAGTACGCAAGCGCCATGCTCGAAGAGGTCGTGTTCACACTGAATCACCTGGTGGAACGTTTTTACTTTTATCCGCGACCGCATCCCAGATTACGGACAGAGCACGCGGGTGAAATGCGTTTCTTTGAGCAAATCGCCTCGCAATTTCACAATGGCGTTTTGCTTTCCCTTGATCCGAATGATCCGCAGGCGCCTTCGTTTACCGAGCTTTTGGCGGCGGCTGATGTAGTCGTGGCAAACTTTTCGACCATTTTGCTCGAAAAAGCGCTGTTGCGCGGTCCGGCAATTTCCGTACTTTTTCCAGAGACGGGTGCTAAACTTCTTGAACAGGAAAGCGGCGGATTGCTTAGAAATTATCCGCTTGCACCCTTGTGTGTTGACGAAGTCCATAGCAATTATGAACTTGGGCGGGCCATTGAACGCGCGATCGGGGATGGTGGTTTTCAGAATCGAATGATCCGATTTCAGCAAAAAAGACTGCCTTTGAATGGTCAAAGCGGTCCGGCCTTGGCTGATCGTATTGAGCGGATTTTGATCAAAAAATGAAGCATTCTTCTGAACTGGCCGTTTGGCCAGTTTTATTTTTGGCTAAAATAGAGGTTTTTATGAAAAAAATAACCTAGCGGCCTTGACAAAAGCGTAAAAATGTGTCATTATGCCGTCGCCACGCTGGAGAACGCCCCGGGAAAACCGGGAGGCGCCCCCGGTGATCCGAAAACGCGACGGGCGTTGGCTCCGGCACACCAGCGCCTCCCAGGCCGCCAAACGGCCGCCTGGGCAAGGCAAACAAACCGCCGGAAGAACCCCGCGCTGAGGGGAATCCGGTAGCACGGATGGACAAGAAAGGAGGTGAGACCGCCACGAGACCGGCACCCCTGGCAAGGGCGTCCTTGGTTCCTGAAAAAGGAGCCGAAAGTGACGACGGTCGAACTACTTAGCCCCGAAACGGCCGGGGCCACAACCTTATATCCAAGGAAGAGCCAAATTGGGAAGTACAGCGCAGAATCTTTCCTTGGATCCGAGCGATTTTCTGCCAGGACGGGACCATAGACGGGCCACCGCGAAGGCCACCCGACTCGCAGAAGAAAAATCGCGCCGTCAGGTTGGATCGCCGCTGCCATGGGCGTCCGCAGGACTCGCCGCCGCCCGACTGGCGCGTCGTCGATCGACGAGATCGCGCCTTCGCCAACGGCGTTGGGCTCATCGTACGTTCCAAAACTCGAGGGTGGCGCACTGACCCGAGCAGGCTGCGGGCTTGCCGATTTAATCGGCTGGCCATGTGGCTGATGGTCTCGAGACCTTGCGTGCACCTTCGCTCTTGGACCCCCGTGGCAGCGGCGGGTCCTTTTTTTTATCTTAAAAACAGATTTACCATCACAGCCGGCAATTCTTGGTTGACTGAGTTGACGATTTTCGTTTTTTTGTTTAAACTCAGCTCCATGATTGACGACTCCGTCCGTTAAGGACGGATTTGTGTTCTCCTTTGTCTATGGAAATTCGCGATATCGCTATCATTGCTCACGTTGACCACGGAAAAACGACGTTGGCCGATGCGCTTTTAAAGCAGTCGGAAACGTTTCGTGAACGTGGTTTGGAAGGCGAGACGATTTTGGATTCCAATGAACTGGAACGTGAACGCGGTATTACGATTCTCGCGAAAAATTGCGCGGTCATGTATGGCGGTGTGAAGATTAATATCGTGGACACGCCCGGGCACGCGGATTTTGGCGGCGAGGTCGAGCGCATCATGAACCTCGTAGACGGCGCTCTTCTTCTTGTTGATGCGAAAGAAGGTCCGATGCCGCAAACTCGATTTGTTTTGAAGAAAGCTATTCAAGCCGGCCATCGCATTATTGTCGTCATTAACAAGGTTGATAAACCGGATGCACGACCGGATTGGGTTTTGAATCAGGTGTTTGATTTATTTGTTAATCTGGGGGCATCTGATGCGCAGACGGACTTCCCGGTTGTTTATGCTTCGGCAAAGCAGGGGAAAGCGGGTTATGATTCGAACCTGTCAAACATGACGGATATTCGTCCGTTGTTTGAAACGATTTTGAAAGAAATTCCAGCGCCGAAAGCCGATCCAACTGGATCATTGCAAGTATCCGTGGCAAACGTGAGCTACGATAATTACAAAGGAAAAATGGGCATTGGCCGCGTGGTCCGAGGCGTATTCCGTCCCGGAACGGTCGCCTGGATCAATCGATCAGGAGCTGTAACTTCGGCGAAAATCGCATCTATTTTTGGATTTATGGGATTGGATCGCCAGGAAATTTCTGAGGCGCAGGCTGGCGATATCGTTGCTTTTTCGGGCATTGCGGACGTGAACATCGGAGAAACGATTGCTGATCCGAATCATCCAGAAGCGCTTCCGGTGATTGCGATCGAAGAACCGACCGTCAAAATGACCTTTGGCGTAAACACGTCGCCTTTTGCCGGCGAGGAAGGACAATTTACAACATCCCGAAACATCAAAGAGCGTTTGGAACGAGAACTACAGAATGATGTTGCTTTGCGAGTAGAATCCGGATCAGGTGAGGGGACATTCATTGTTTCAGGCCGCGGGGAACTTCATTTATCAATTCTTATTGAAAAAATGCGGCGCGAAGGATTTGAATTGCAGGTTTCTCGGCCCCAAGTCATTTTCAAGGAAGAGAACGGACAAAAACTTGAACCGTTTGAAGAGGTTTCGATTGAGTGTCCGGAAACTATGAGCGGTTCTGTGATCGAAAAAATGGGGCGTCGAAAAGGAGAAATGAAGGATATGCGCGTAGAGGATAATGGAACGGCGTACCTTCAGTTTGAAATTCCAACGCGAGGACTCATCGGATATCGAAATGAATTTATGATGGACACGCGCGGCCAAGGAATTTTGAATTCCATTTTTCTTGGATACCGGCCGCATATCGGCGATATTCAAGCGGCACCGCATGGTTCGTTGATTTCTTGGGAGACGGGCGAATCAAACAGCTACGGATTGCTCGCGGCGCAGGAACGCGGACAATTGTTTATTGGTCCTGGTGTAAAAGTTTACGAAGGTATGGTCGTTGGGCAGAATGCTAAACCGGAAGATTTGGAAGTGAACATCTGCAAAGAAAAACGATTATCCAACATGCGTTCAAAAGGAGAGGGTGTGGCCGAGTCGCTGGATACGCCGCGCACGCTTTCTTTGGAAGAGGCGCTTGAGTATTTGGCCGATGATGAACTTCTTGAGGTTACGCCGAAATCGCTTCGCATTCGAAAGCAGCTGCTTAAGGCATTCGAACGAAAACGAGAACAGCGATAAATCATGAAAAAAAGAGACGCCTGATCGCGTCTCTTTTGTATTCCGATTTATGATTCAAGCGGCTGACCAATGGTGTAATTTGCCCAAAAGACATCCGGGATATCTTTGACTAATCCGGCCCAATTCGCGCCCCAAAGCTCCACGGCTTTTGCTTCCGATGGAATCCAGCGAAGCGTTCCAAAATTATCGATCACGACATAGACTTCCGGCGAGGTTTCGGACTTAACGAGTGTACCCGGTTTATACGTAACATTCCGTTCAAACGGATATTCGATAATGGAGGAAGCGGTCCCGTAAACAACTTGTGAAAAATCCGGATACCAGGAAAGAAACGTGGAATCATTCGGAAAAACGAGCCGGTCCCCGTTATTCATCAAGCAGTAGATGGTTGGCGAGACTTCGCTTTTGGCAACGTATTCGCAATCCAGATCTGAATTCACAATATAAACCGCATTTTTGTGATATCTCTCGTAATCTGCGTGGGTAAAATATTTGTCATGTTCATTCGGACCGAAGGTGTCCAGCCAAATCATGACGGCGCGAATATCTTCCAGTTCGTACGTGGCGTTTAGTTCATGATTCATATCCGTAACCGTGACGATGCGGGCCGGAACGCCGATGAGATATCCGTTATGATCGAGCGCCGCACCGCCTGAATCGCCCGGGTTGATTTCTGCATCTGTTTCAATAAATCCATGTTCAAATTTTTGAATTGATCCTGAATTTATGACGAGTTTGCTTCCGCCTAGGGAAAATCCGTAAAGGGTAATGGGTTCACCTAATGTGGCGAATTCATTCGTCTTGATGAAAGGGAACGGGCGTGGAAGTCCGGCAAAACTTTCAAGCTCCCCGATTTGCAAAATAGCGAAGTCACGATTTTTTTGCTCATCAAAAATATATTTTAGAATGGCTGCATGGTAAAAATACGTCGGCTGGCCGTTCGCCAGGTCGATAAATCCGACACGACATTCAGGGGGCACGGCGCCGCTGTGGATATCAATCGCGACATGTCCATCCGTGAGCACATATCCTTTGTCTCCGTTAATCACCGTGCCGGATCCTTGGCGGCCGGCGCAGTCTACGCGAACAATTGCTTGCAGGGCCGGATCATACGCGGCGTGTGCGGTCGGACTGTTCGCGTAAAAGAAAAAAAGCGGGAAGGCGAGTACAAGACAGGCGATCGCCGCGCGGGGAAAACGGATCATAAAAAAAGCCCTTTTACGATAACCTGCAGGGGAAAAACGAACAAGGGCTGTTCGGCTGTTTTCATTCTTAAGCGGCCATGATATTCTCGGTCCCGTTATGAGGAATGAAGTCGTCCTTGATATTGAAACGCGCAACACCTTTCAAGAGGTCGGAGCCTATAATCCAGCCCTGCTCACCGTCTCTCTTGTGGGTGTTTATTTTTATGAAACGGATACGTTTGAAGCGTTCCTTTTGGAAGATTTGCCAAAGCTTTGGCCGCGGCTTGAACGAGCGGATCGAATTATCGGATATAATTTGTTCGGGTTTGATTATCCATGCTTGCAAACTTGCTACACGGGAGACATGATGAAATTGCCGACCGTTGATTTGCTCCTTGAGATTGAGAAGAAGCTGGGGTTCCGTATCAAGTTGGATGATGTAGCGCATGCCACGCTTGGACTTGGAAAAAGCGGTAATGGCCTTATGGCCGTTGAATACTGGAAAAAAGGGGAAATTGAAAAATTGAAGGATTATTGTCTGCAGGATGTCCGGGTTACGCGCGATGTGTACGAATACGCGCTCAATCATGGAGAAGTTTCTTTTTTGGATCGGAACGGACAAAAGCAGGTGATTCCGCTTCCGATTATGCCAGCCGGCGTCGATCAGCGGAAAGCGATTAATCTTTCTTTGGGATTGTAAAAGTTCGAAGGTTGATTTGATTTGGGTTATCCACAGAGGAGGAAAAAATGCGAGATGGAGCGTCCACTAGATATTGTGGTAGAATCTCATTTAGACCACTACATCTAGTGGTTGAGTCGTCTCGAAAAAAGGTTCACGCCAATGAGCATGAAATAAAATACGTTTCGTGCTAAACCTTGTTGCGCGGCGGCTCTTGATCATTCTTTTTTATTCTTCGTCCTATGAAAGAGCAGGCCGATGTTTTAGCTTCGTCCGAAAAAAAATCCATTCAATCTGATTCGGTTCGTATAGCTGAAACAAGCGAGGCGGTTTTACGTTATCTCACGTCCGTAAAATCCATACGAAAACGAGACGGGCGTATTGAAGATTTTCAGCCCGAGAAATTGGAATCCGCGGTCGGTCATGCGTTCAAGGAAGCAGGCGTTCAGGAGATAAAATCAGTTGCCTTTACGGTTCAGCATGTCCTTACGCGACTTCACGCGCGATTTAACGGGCATACCATTCCAAATGCAGATGAGGTACGTGAAATTGTTGCGCTTACACTTATTGATGAAAATCTCTCGCATGTTGCAAAAAAATTTTTAGCCTTTCGAACGCGAGACAACGCCCTTGAAGCAAAGCCGGTGTATGGGAAGGGCATACAATTTCCGCGGTTTTTTACGCGTCCTGGCGTGCATCCGTATGATGATATTGAGTGGGAAAAACGCGATGCGACGATCACGAATGAAAAAGGAAAAGTTGTTTTTGAACAAAAAGGGGTTGAGGTCCCGAAATTTTATTCCCAGACCGCGACCAACATCATCGTTTCTAAATATTTTCGCGGCCGGATCGGTTTGCCGGAACGTGAATGGTCTGTTCGTCAGCTTGTGGATCGTGTCGCGAAGACGATTGCTCTTTGGGGACGGCAAGGCGCCTATTTTTTATCAGAAGAGGACGCGGGGAATTTTGAACATGAATTGACATCCATTCTGGTGAACCAGCGTGCGGCCTTTAATAGTCCGGTTTGGTTCAATGTAGGCGTGAATCCGCATCCGCAATGTTCCGCTTGTTTTATCAATTCCGTGCAGGACGATATGCGGTCTATTTTGAACCTCGCCGTGACAGAAGGGATGCTGTTTAAATACGGATCAGGATCTGGAGTCAATCTTTCCACCCTGCGTTCGTCCAAAGAGCATCTTTCTCAATCGTCCGGAAAATCATCTGGTCCGGTTTCATTTATG
>DASTLG010000094.1:0-1603 GCA_035715245.1 Patescibacteria group bacterium | reverse complement strand
TTGAAAATCTCCTTGTCCTCGGAATCGGCGGATCGGATTTGGGAACGCGCGCCATCCTTGAAGCCTTACCGCACAAAAAGCGGGTGGTGTTTGCCGGAGATAATATGGATCCGGTTGAACTTAATCGAGTTCTTTGCAAATTGGATTTAAAAAAAACGGCGGTCAACGTGGTCTCAAAATCCGGCAATACGCTCGAGACACTCGCATCGTTTATGATCGTTCGTGAAAAATTAAAGCGGATTGTCGGAAAAAATTTTGCCCAGCAGATTATTGCGACGACTGATCAGGAATCCGGCACGCTTTCTGAATGGGCGCGTTTTGAAAAATATCATCAACTGATTATTCCAGAGAATGTTGGCGGCCGGTTCTCGGTTTTGTCTGATGTTGGTTTGTTTCCCGCGGGGTGGGCTGGGATCTCTATACAAAAACTGCTCGCGGGTGCCGCCGGACAGATGGCGCAGTTTTCTTCACGCAAACCTGAAGACCAGATTCCGGCAATGCTTGCCGCTCTTTATGCGTCTTTGCATCAGGAAACGCATCGAAATATTTTTGTCCTCATGCCGTACGCGGCAGAATTGCAGGCGTTTGCGCGCTGGTATCGTCAACTCTTCGCGGAGAGCCTCGGAAAAAAGGAAAATCGGTCTGGATTACGTGTTCCAGTCGGGTTTACGCCTCTCGCCACAATCGGTCCGCGCGATCAGCATTCGCAAATTCAGCTTTATATGGAAGGCCCGCGAGACAAGGTGATTACGTTTGTAGAAATCCAGCACTGGGATGAGGATTACGTCATTCCGGATGGGCCGTTGCCGTCGGCTGACTTATTCGGACTTTCTGGACGACGCATGTCAGATGTGCAAAAAGCGGAACGACGCGCCACAGCTGAGGCGCTTGCGGCAAACCAGTCTCCAAATGGAACGCTCTTTTTAAAACAGCTGGATGCTGAATCTTTAGGAGAGCTATTCCAATTTTTTATGCTGACCACGGCCTATTTGGGTGAATTTCTTGATGTGAATGCCTATGATCAGCCAGGCGTTGAAGAAGGAAAGCGGCGGTTAAGAGCTTGGCTCAGGAGCACGTAAAATTTTTTCCTTGCGGCTCAAAGGAGCCGATGTTACATTACCACTGCATTAATTATTTTTTCTTTTTCTATGGACATGAAATGCGCAAATTGCGGAGCGCCGATGACCGAAGCTCATTGCTCGCTCTGCCAAGCCGCGATGAAATGTGAAAACGGCACCTGCCGCTGTGAAGCATGCGACCACGAGGTGCCGGTGTCCGAAATCTTGTGCGATCAGTGTGTAACCGAAGCTTAATTCCGTAACATACCTTCCTATGGAAAACGAAAAAAAATCTTCCCATTTGGGAGCCGGGCTCATGGCCGGAGCGGTGATGGGGCTCGCGGCCGGTTTGTTTCTGCAGTCGCGTAAGGGAAAGGCGCTGACAAAAGATGCGCAGAAAAAGGCTATTCAGCTTCAGGCGCAGGTGATGAAGAAATTAAAAGAAGCAGAGCACCTGACCAAAGAAAAATATACGGATGTAGTGGACCATGTCATCAATTATTATAAAAAAACAAAGGAACTGGCTGATAAAGAAGTTCCGGAAG
>DASTLG010000093.1:0-2167 GCA_035715245.1 Patescibacteria group bacterium | reverse complement strand
CCAGAACCACGCATCATGGTTCAAACATTCCTGGGATCCCAAACCGGAAAAAAATATCCGGAACTGCTCCGTTTTTGCTGGATGGAGATTCCGCATGGAGATTTTGCCGATTGGCTGGTTAAACTCCTTCGGCGCATCGAGGCTGGCCAGGTAGAGCCGCGACTCTTTGGCTCACATTGGCTTGCCTGCGCATTTCTTCGCCTGCCAAAAACAGAGCTTCCGGTTTTGCTTCAAAGCACGGGCATCCGTGAGACCGTGGCTCGAATGCTCTTCGATCCCTATCAGCTCAACGCCGAGGAAGTGAAACACCTTAAGGACCGCATGGGCGCTCCGCTTTGGTGGAAGTTCGTCCTCGGATTCATTGTCCTTTTGCGCGAAGGCGATTTCCTGAGCCCGACTCAAGAGCAGGATGAAATTCATCCGCCCTGGGACGAACTCGAGCGAGCGCCGGGAATTTTGAGCGATACACCGCTCGAAAATTTGAAGCCGCATGAAGTCCGCCGACTGACCCGGCAGTTCCCAGAAGACGAGCTCTTTACCTGGATTCATGCAGGGATGAAAGGCGCGCCAACTGCGTTCCGCACATTTCAAAAAAAGCGCGCTGCCTACTATAAGCGATTCAAACAAGCGTAATTTTCTTAGCCTCGGTCTCGAGGCTTTTTTCTTACGCAAAAAAAGGTTTACCGGATTTTCTACGCTTGACATTCAACTCCCTTCATGGAACGGAGTATTCTATGAGATACTTAATTTTGATCTATGCCCAATAACGAACCGACGAATCGAGAAATTCTAGAGGCTATTAATGACTTCGCAAACCACGTCGAATTAGAATTAGGAACTTTAGCATCAGGAATCGGAACACTGACGTCAGGGGTCGGGATACTAAAGTCAGAAGTCGGGGCACTGAAGTCAGAGGTTGAAACTTTGAAATCTGACGTCCAACACGTCAAGGCAGTAATAGTCACCAAACCGTATTTAGATGACAAGCTTGCGGATTTACGAGGAGATCTCGTACGAATGGTTAAACAGCGTTAAAAACGAACCGAAAAACAAAGCGCGCTTCTATGCATTCACCCGGAAGTAACACACATCGCCGTCTTGAATCACATAGTCTTTACCTTCGATACGCGTAAGGCCTTTTGCGCGACAACCAGCCTCTCCCCCATTCTCCAAATAATCTTTCCAATTTGTGACTTCGGCGCGAATAAAATTTTTCTCAAAATCCGTATGGATTTTTCCTGCCGCTTGCGGCGCTTTTGATCCCCGGGTAACGGTCCAGGCCCGCGCTTCGTCAGGTCCGCTTGTGAGGAACGTAATTAACCCGAGCGCGTTGTATGCTTCCTTGATAAGCCGGTCGAGACCGGATTCAGTTTGACCGACCGCGGCAAGGTATTCTTTTTTCTCTTCCGGATTCATGCTCGCAAGTTCGGCTTCCATTTTGATACACACAGGAATCATTGCTCCATTTAAGCCTCGAACTTTTTCTTTCCATGATCCGTCCGCTAATTGGCTCTCGCTCACATTCACGACATACAACATCGGCTTCATCGTGAGGAGCTGAAACGGCTTCAGGATCAGCCGCTCTTCATCTGACCATTTCATATCGCGGAGCATGGTATTTTTATTCAGAGTCTCATTCGCTTTTTTAAGCGTAAGGATCTCCTGTTCCAATATTTTTGTCATGCCGCTCTTCGCTTGCTTTTCCGCGTTTTGAAGCCGCTTAGTAACTACCTCGAGATCAGCAAGCGCCAACTCGGTGTTGATGGTTTCCGCATCGCGTAAGGAATTCACAGAACCGTCGACATGCAATACATTCGCATCTTCAAAGGCGCGAACCACCTGCGCAATCGCATCAGTCTCGCGGATATGAGATAAAAATTTATTTCCTAATCCCTGCCCTTCGGATGCGCCTCTTACCAAGCCAGCAATATCGACAAATTCAATGACGGTCGGGATAACCCGCGCGCTTTTATCGAGCGCCGCCAATTTTCGGAGCCGCTCGTCTGGCACTTCCACCACCCCGACATTCGGATCAATCGTGCAGAACGGATAATTTGCACAATCCACTTGTTTTTTTGTGATCGCCGAAAAAAGCGTGGATTTGCCCACGTTTGGAAGACCAACAATGCCGATTTGCAAAGACATACGCGAAAATAAGTGTAAAAAT
>DASTLG010000092.1:0-8361 GCA_035715245.1 Patescibacteria group bacterium | reverse complement strand
ACCGCTTTTGATGAGCGGCATTCTTCTCATGCTGGGGCGCCTTAAACAATTGGATCCGGTCATTGTTGGTCTAACGGTCGCGTTAGTTGTTTTCGGGCTCATTATGCTCATGTCTGCGACCGGTCCAATTGGCGTCCAGCGAAGCGGGGATAGCCTTTATTACGTAAAACATCAGCTTTTGGTCGGGATTTTGCCGGGCATGGCGCTTTTTTTTCTGTTTGCCTTGATTGATTACCGATTTTGGCGGGCATTGGCTTTTCCCTCGCTTGTCATAACGATCCTGCTTTTAATTTCTGTTTATCTGCCGGGAATCGGCATGGTTTTTGGCGGATCACATAGTTGGATCAAGCTTGGCCCGATCAGTTTTCAGCCGTCAGAACTCGCGAAACTCACATTTCTCATTTATCTTTCGGCTTGGCTTGCTCGTCGGCACGAAGAATCGAGCGATCCAAAATCGGGTGTTCTGCCGTTTTTTATGGCTCTCGGCGCCGTGATGCTTCTGTTGGTCCTTGAACCGGATACCGGATCGATGGCGGTTGTGGTTGGATCATCGCTTCTTTTGTATTTTATGTCTGGTGCTCCGGTTGTCTGGTTTCTTGGGTTAGGCGCGCTTGGAGCGGGTTTGGTCGCGCTTTTGATTAAGCTTTCTCCCTATCGCGCCGCTCGATTTATGACGTTTCTTCATCCGGAACTCGATCCGCAGGGAATCGGCTATCACATTAACCAAGCCATCTTAGCGATCGGTTCAGGGGGATTTTGGGGATTGGGCTATGGTCACTCGCGTCAGAAATATTTGTATTTGCCGGAAGTCGAAGCAGATTCTATTGTCGCCGTGATCGCGGAAGAAATGGGATTTTTTGTCATGATGATTCTCGTCGCCGTATTTGGCGCGCTGATCTGGCGCTGTTTTAAGATTGCGCGTGAAACAAACGATCGGTTCGGTTCATTCCTGGCGGCCGGGGTTGGATCTTGGCTTGGGATTCAGATTTTACTGAATATCGCATCCATGAGCGGACTCATGCCTATGACCGGTGTGACGCTTCCGTTTATTTCGCATGGAGGGTCTGCTATGACCGTCCTTTTAGGAGCAATGGGACTTGTGGCTGGCATCCCGATTCGGAACGCAAAACGGTATGGCGCGTAACCGTTCTTTTCTCCGTTTAAAAAAAACGATAGGCTAGTCGTATGATGAATTTTTTGTTTGTCGGCGGCGGCACATTGGGACCAGTTACTCCGCTTCTTGCCGTGGCTAAAGCGCTGTCAGATCGGCAAAACGGAAGCCGTTTTTTTTGGATCGGTACACCGAATGGTCCGGAACGCTTGCTGGTTGAAAAAAAAGGCATGACGTTTTTTGCCCTTCCTGTTACGAAAGTTCCGCGGTATCCATCGCTTCTCTGGATCAAACTTCCATTTGCGATGATTGCGGCCCGTAAAAGAGCAAAAAAAATTCTGCGACAAATCAAACCGCGCGCTGTGATCACCGTCGGCGGATTCACGGCGGTTCCGGTAATTTTTGAAGCGAAAAAAATGGGGATTCCGTGTTTTACGCACCAATTGGATCTTGTTCCTGGTTTGGCGAACAAAAAAATCGCATCTAAATGTCAGAGCGTAACAACTTCGTTTGAATATGAGCGAGGGCCGTTTGGCGAGTGGGTTTCGGATGAACGGATTGCGACACCTGTGCGCTTCTCTTTGGAACGGCTTCCATCAAAAATAAAAGCATCCGCCGCGTTCGGATTTGATCCTCACCGGAAAATTGTTCTTGTTTTCGGCGGCGGAACAGGCGCGCAGACATTAAATGAATGCATGGATCGGACGCGTGCCGAATGGCTTAAATTTTGTCAGATTCTTCACATTACCGGTGAAGGAAAAGGGACGAGTGATCCGCATTCCCTTAAAGGATACGTTACTAAACCGTTCTTAGGTGAGAACATGGATGATGCGTATGCGGCGGCGGATCTGGTGATCTGCCGATCAGGAATAGGCGCGCTTTCGGAAATCGCTGCGCTAAAAAAAGCAGTCATCCTGGTACCGATTCCGCACTCCCACCAAGAAGCGAATGCGCACGCCTTTGAGGAGCGAGGAGCGGCCGTGGTTGTTCCGCAGACACTGAAAAACTTTGATCAGGAAATTTTAGCAACGGCGAAACTGCTGTTGTCGGATGAACGAGCCCGAAAGACCATGGGGGAGCGGGCGAATTTATTTTTTCCGACCGATGATGGCAGTGCGCTTGCCACGCGCATTCTCACGTGCTTAAAGGATGAGGCGAATTTACGAAAATGAATCAGTCGATTGCTTACGAAACAAAAGTGAGCACGCGTGCGCGGCGCGTGCGTTTAAGTGTATACGAAGACGGTCGTGTTGTGTTAACGATTCCGCGTCGGTTTCCGCGCGACATGGCCGCACGGTTTTTTGAACGGCACACAAAATGGGTTGAAGAGCGGTTGGCGTACTTTCACGATCGGCAAAAAAAAATTGAAACCCTGCCTGGCGGAACGTTTGCCGCGGATAAAAGCCGAGCTCTTGATTTTGTCCAGCAGAAAATCGCGCAATGGAATGCGGCGTACCGGTTTCCCTTCAAGCGCGTTCGAATCAAAAATCATAAAACAAAATGGGGGAGCTGCTCGTGCCGTGGATTTTTGAATTTTAATTTTAAAATTCTCTATTTGCCCGAACCGCTTGTGGATTATCTGATTGTCCACGAACTATGCCATTTACGGGAGATGAACCACGGTTCGCGTTTTTGGCGCCTTGTTGAACAAACCATTCCGGATTACAAGGAGCGGAGACGAAAATTAAAATTGATTGATATAAAATAATATTTTATGGAGACTGCCATCTCACCATCCGCATTTGCCGCGATTCCTTCCCAATGCGAGCGGCTGGCAGAACGTCATCTCGCAAAATCAAAAGAAATTTTTGCCTGCGGGTTAAACGTGAGTGTCTTCGGCGGCGTCTACGGCACATCTGGAGATACGGAACTTTTAGCTGAGACAGTCTCTATCGGTCCGCAAGAGACTTTTTTGGAGATAGGCTGCGGCACGGGCGCGGTTTCCCTTTCTCTTGCGAAACGCTCGCTGGGAGGAATTGGCGTTGATATCAATGAATGTGCAGTCGCCAACAGCCGGGCAAATGCCGAGGCGCTTCACATTCAGAATGTCCAATTTTTTCGTTCCGATGTGTTTGAACAGGTGAAAGGAACGTTTGATGTCATTGCCTGTAATCCGCCGTATACAGACCATCCGGCCCACGATGATATTGATAAAATGTTTTGGGATGAAAGAAACGAGATGAAAGAGCGGTTTTTTCGTGAAGCTGGATCTTTTTTGAATCCAGGCGGTCGAATTTTTTTCGCATGGGCGAATTTTGCTGATTTAGACGCGAATCTGCCCATTCGGCTCGCAAATACGCATCAGTTTGAGATTGCGAATGTAACAGAGCGGCTTTCTCCCCGCGGATCGTGTACGTTTTTCGTTTTGGAACTGAAAAAGAAGAAGTAAAAAGAGCGCGCGGCGGCTTGACCAGGCGCGAAAATTTGGCTAGGGTACAAAGTCCTGCTTTACTCAAAGTAGGGGCTCTTTGACAAGGAGGGCATGGAATGGGAATGGGATTTCGAATGGAACTGACCCAGCGGCCAGAAATACGGCTAAGTTTACAGCTAATCCTGCGTCCGCCGTTCGAGAATCTCTTCCGGATTTGGGCGCAGGCTCCGCATCAGATCCTTCATCTTGGGCCATACGGCCAGATCGAGTTCGTGATTTGTGATCCTCGTCATTTTCGCGAAGTGGACGCGGAGGAACATTACGGGATTTATTTGGACGGGATGATTTTTGTCTCAACTGAGACGCCTGTCCCTTGGATTCCGTTCGTCGTCCTGCATGAGTGGGCAGAATGGCATGCGGGCCGCGGCGAGTATCACCCGCCGATCGAAAATGTGTTCCCGACAGAATCGCATCAGACGCTCTCGGAAGCCGAGTATAAGCACATGAGTGCACTTTACGCAGAAATTCGTCTGGCGTCGGATCTTATCTCGCCGGAAGAATTTGCCGCGTACATGCAATGGCGCTCATCGGTTGAGCGGACGCGTTATTTTGATCTCGACCAGGAAGCGAAGCACTATCTGGAAGAGTATCGGCGGGGTCTTTCGCTTCCGTATCGGCCGTCGTTTTGGAAGCGGCTGAGCATCGGAATCGCGTTCAATGCGGCGATTGATTACGACACGGCGCACGGACTGGGTGTGAGTCACACCGATCTCCTGCTTTCGGAAATTCGATCCTCGAGTATCGCGCTGGAACAGGTCTATGCCGTGCTTGTGCTCGTGGCGCATTTGGATGAAAAAACCGAGGCGCTCGTTCCGCGAGAACTTGCTTCGGCGGCAAACTATCTGACGCGCGAAGTGAAGCGCCCGCTCCTCTGTGATCGTGATCAGGGCGATCTGCTTTTCATCCGTCAGCGGGACGGCAGAACGCGTCAGACCGTGACGGCCCTCATGCGGACTTTGGCGCGCTGGCAGAATCGTGCGCTCCAGGAAGCGATCAAGAATCAAAGCGCACGTCAGTTGCCTGTGCCGGCGCCGAAACCAGACGATCATCCGACCGAAGCCCGAGCATCCGTAGAAACAGCGGATCTGCCCGGAGGAACGAGTGGGGCGAGAGATTCCGGCGAAGAGAGCCGGTCTCGTGAAGCAAGTCCTGCCGAAGAAATCCCGTCCGCTTCGGCAGAAGAAATGCCGTCTGCTCCGGCAGAAGCGCCGCGCGTCGAACCGGCGGCGAGCGCAAGACCGGCGGAAACTTCATCGAGCCAAGCGGGAGACGAAATCGGATCCGCAGATTTGAGTGGTCCAGGAGACAAGCAAAGGGACGAAAAACAGATCCCTGAACCCACGGAGGTGAGCGTCATGCCTTCCGGAACATCCGGTCAAAATCAGGTAAAGGTCGTTCGGGCCATCGCCCTTTCTCCGCAAGATGCCTTTTTCCTTCATCTCCTGGCGCAAGAAAAACAGGAAGAGGCGAAGAAGGCGGCTCCGCTCGTCGAGAAGAATTTGCGCCGAATGCTCGTGAGCGTCGGTTTGATCACGAGCTCGGGGGAGACGAAGGCGAAGCGTTGGCGGCTTGAGCGCGATCAGGCTGAACAGACGCAATTTCTTCCCTACGAAGGCGGTCAGGGGGGAAAGCATTTTCCGAAATTCGAACCAATGATGCGTGATCGGGACGCGTGGCTCCGTGATCTGGAGAAGTTGTCCGGAGCTGGCAAGTCCGAAGCGAAGCCGGCGAAACCTGCCTCGCCCAAATCTCCGAAAAAGGAAACGGCAAAGCCGAAGAAAGAAAAGCTGGCTAAGGAGGCGGGTTCTGCTAAGCCTGCTTCCCCGACATCTGTTCCGGTTTCGGCACTCGATGCCGAAGCCACGGATCTGGATCTCCTTATCAAATTCGTCATGTCTCGACTTCCCGGCGACTTCAAGGCTGGACCGGAAAAGCTGCGCGGCTTGCTCGTGCAGATGGGTTTGCCGGATAAACTGCAGCGAGTCCGAAATCTGGCTTCGGCTGAACGAGACCTGGCCGAACTGGAAACGCGGAAACGTCAGCTCGAACAAGCACGCGAGGAAGCGCTTGCGTCTTTGAACAAGGTTCCTCCGCTTATCGAAAAACTGCTCCTTTTGCGCGATGAGATCGACAGTAGTCTCAAGTAGCGCGTTTTCTGCCCTCTTTTAAGGGGGCTTTTTTGTATAAAGAACGGACGATTATTGACGGATACGGAAGATGTACGTATCATTAGGTCGCAAAAAAGCGCGGCATGTCAAAAAAAGAACGGGACTGTAGCTCAGTTGGTAGAGCAGTGGCCTTTTAAGCCAACGGTCGAGGGTTCGATCCCCTCCGGTCCCACCAAAGCAGAAATCACCGTAATCGGTGGTTTTTGTTTTGTGTAAAATTTGGAATTTAAAAAACCCCTGCGTTGCAGGGATAAGTTGGAGGGATGCACGGGCATCGAACCCGCTCCTGCCTGAATAAGGCAAGAAGAATGCCAAGGAGGGCTGGCGAACGGAGAAGAGCCAGAGGAGAATCTCCTTGCCTCATCTGGTCAGTACCGTTTGGTTCCGCTTTCGGCAGAACCGCATCCCAAAAGAAAAAAACGCTGAAGTGTGATACGATAATGTCGGCTTCCTTTCATTTTGTCAAGGCATGCGTATTTATTTTATCGGAACAAAAGGATTTCCTGCGAACGGCGTTAAAGGCGGCGGCGGAGTTGAACGTCATGTGGAAGAATTGGCGACGCGCCTTGCCGGCCGCGGTCATTCGGTAACCGTGTATGTCCGCGCCCATTCGGCTGATAAATCGCTGAAAACATGGAAAGGGGTGCGTATTGTGCGGCTTCCGTCATGGCATTCAAAAAATTTTGATACCATCACGCACACGTTTTTCGCCACCATCCACGTATTATTTCAGCCGGCGGATATCATTCATTATCACGGAATCGGCCCAGGAACGCTCGCCTGGATTCCTCGTTTAGTTAAATGGCGGACGCGCGTGATCACAACGTTCCATAGCCGCGACCGCATGGATCCGAAATGGTCCAAAGCGGCAAAAGCCTATCTGATGTTTGCGGAATGGGCCGCACTCTATTTTCCGCATCGGACCATTGTGGTTTCGCATATTTTAAAAATTTTTTGCGAACGGGTTTACGGCCGCCGTGTTGATTACATTCCGAATGGTGCGGAAATTCCAGGACCACAGGGCACGGATCAATTAAAACAGTTTGGAGTCGAACCGGGAAAATATTTTTTAGGAGTCGGCCGACTCGTACCGAATAAAGCATACGACGTCCTGATGGAAGCCTATGCGAAAGTTAAATCTCCGTTTCCGCTTGTGATTGCCGGTGATGCGGAGTTCGCGTCTGAGCATATCAAAAAATTGCGGCGGCTTGCGGCCAAAGATGCGCGTGTTCGTTTGATTGGTTTCCAGTCGGGCGTGCCGCTTGCGCAGCTGCTTGCTCATTGCTATGCCTTTATTCAGCCGTCGCGATCCGAGGGGCTTTCAACCGTCACCTTGGAAGCTATGGCAAATGGAAAAACCGTTGTTTTGACGAATATCAAAGAAAATCTTGAACTTTTAGATCATAGCGGCATTGTCTTCCCGGTTGATAATCGACGGGTTTTAGGAGATATTTTAACCTGGATTCTCCAAGATCCGACCCTTGTGCGTGTGCGCGGCGAGCGTGCGCGGGAATTTGTCCGAGAACGGTATTCATGGAATTCTATCGTGACAAAGATTGAACGGGTTTATCACTCTTTACGACACTAGATATGCTCTCTTCTGCATTTGCTCAAAAAATGGTTGATCACGCCAAGGCGCTGGATACAGCCAGGCGGCGTTTACAGTCGCTTTCTTCAGAAATTCTTTCTGGCAGTAAGCGCGCGATTTTTGCCTTTCATCGCGGAGACGATCCTAAAGCGCATGAAGAGCTTTCGACGGCCCGGACGAAGTTAAAAGAAGGATGGGCCATTGTGAAAAAAGAATCGCGCATCGCGCAGGAAGGAATGTGGCGCGCGGCGCAGGAGGAATTCGCTGAAGCAGATTTACTCTCGCAGTATCTTGCCTCGGGAAAAATCGGTGCGGTAAAGGACGTGGCGGAAGATCCGGATATTTTTCTTGGCGGCGTTTCTGATCTCACGGGTGAACTTTTGCGGCGAGCGGTCCTCCTCGCGAGCGAGCGTAAAGAGGCATCCGTAGAAAAATTGTTTGAAGATGTTCGCGAGGTCGTTTCGTTTCTTCTTCAAATGGATTTAACTGGAACCTTACGCGTGAAGCTGGATCAAGCGAAGCAGAATTTACGTAAATTAGAAGAAATTCGCTACGATCTTGCGATGCGCCGGCCGTATGCATGACGAACGCCAGGATGTTGCCGCGGTGATTCCCGCGTTTAATGAAGCCAATACCATTGGACACATTATTCCAATCCTCAAAACGTCCGGGTTTTTTTCCGAAGTCATTGTCGTTGATGACGGCTCGACGGATGAGACGATGAACGTGGCAAAAAAAGCCGGAGCGCAGGTAATCCAACTCAAAAAAAACGGCGGAAAGGGATCGGCGATGCGCGCCGGCGTCGAAGCCGCCCATGCGCCGATCATTTTTTTCTGTGATGCGGACGTCCTTGGTCTCACGCGCGAACATCTGCGTCATCTGATTACGCCGGTGCAGACGCGAGAGCTGGCAATGTGTGTGGGAATTCGCGACCGGGGATGGATCGGCACGTGGCTGGCGCGCCACCTGCCTCTGATCGGCGGCGAGCGCGTGTTACGCCGCGAAATTTTTTCTTCGATTCCCGTGTCCTATCTCCGCGGCTTTCGCGCGGAACTGGCGATGA
>DASTLG010000091.1:0-2790 GCA_035715245.1 Patescibacteria group bacterium | reverse complement strand
TAGCCGACGCTTCCGTTTGTTTCCGGAAGATGATGACGGCATCGAATCCGAGCGGGAACGAAACGTGCTCGTTCAGCTGACCAAGTTCGTGCACGCCGGCGATATCGAGTTGAATACTCCAGGAAGAAGACGGAACCGCCCTCCAGGGGCTGAGCTTGGAATCGAGCTTATGCGCGGCATCAGTGATCCGTGCTTTGATCGAGACCTGATTTCCGATAAGCAGGACTTCGGTCAGTTGCCCTGCATCCACGCGTCCGTTCTGGCGATGGATTTCGATGCGATCGAATTCCTTCGCGCTGGCCGCGAATGCTTTCCAGGCTGATTTGCGGCCCTCCGGATCCGGCTGTGTCATGGAAACCTCCTTCTCGCCGCGCAAAAGGCTACCAGCTTTGTATGCGGCAGGCAATAGGAAGAAGGAATATTATTTTATTGCTTACTCTTTCTCCACGTGTTGATTTTTGCGTGATCGCCGGACAAAAGGATTGCCGGCACGTTCCATGATTTAGTTTTTGAGAGGGGATAGCGCTCCGGTCTTGTATAGTGCGGATATTCAAGAACGCCTTCAATATCATGTGATTCCATATCTAACGACGCCTCTTTGCCGAGCACGCCTGGACGCAAGCGCGCGACCGCGTCCGTCATAACAAGGGCGGCGAGTTCGCCACCGGTGAGCACGTAATTCCCAATGGAAAGCTCTTCGTCTGCTAAATAGTCGGCCACGCGTTCATCCACGCCTTCATACCTGCCGCAAAGAAAAACGAGTCGATCATACTTTGCGAGGCGTCTGGCATCTTGCTGGGTAAATGTTTTTCCTTTTGCGCTCGTTAAAATCACGCGCGTTTTTTTACCCCGAGTTTGTCGAAGGGTTTTGCCATCCTTAGTTCTGACCTTTAGTGCAACAAGAGCTTCGTGGAATGGGGCGACTTTCATAACCATTCCTGGGCCTCCGCCAAATGGACGATCGTCAACTGACTGATGAGCGTCATGCGTCCACTGCCGCAAATTATGCGTTCGCAAATCCAGAAGTTTGGCTTTTTGCGCCCGACCTAAAATAGAACCGGTTAAATACGGCTCAAGCATTTCCGGGAAAATGGAAATAAGGTCAACGCGCAAATGTTTTGTTTTCATGCGCACGAGCATAAAACAAAACCCCGCCCTTTGGAAGAGGCGGAGTTTTGTTTGTGTGAGGGATTAAATGCCAAGTTCGTTCAAATCCTGATCAGTGACGAGTCCGGCATCGCCGTGTTTTTTGCTGTCACCCATGCTCGCTTTCTTTTCTTGATGTTCGCGGCGAGCGCCCTCCGGTTCATAAATTTTCATGTTGACGCGGGCATTGGCCTTGGCGCCGACAATTTTGAGCAAAATGCGGAGTGCGCGAGCCGTCTGACCCTCCCGGCCGATCACATAACCCATATCTTCCGGGTTGATGTGAAGTGTGAGAAGGACGCCCCGTTCATCGACGGTGCGATCGATAGTGACATCTTCAGGATGGTTCACGATCGACTTAACAACGAATTCAAGAAATTCCTGGTCGGTATGCTGTTCGACCATATCGGCTTAACGCCTTCGGCTTTGGAAAATCCGTGAAGATTCTCGGGGCAGAAGGACAGACAAATTGTGAAAATCCCTTACGGGATAATAAAAAGAATAGCAGAAAAAATGAAAAAAATCAAGATGTTTATGATTTTTTTGCGAGGTAAAGATGAAAAAGCGGTTATCTTTGAGTTATGGAAAACAAGCGATCGCGAAGAAGATGGGCGGCAGCCGTCCAGTCTTGAAGGCGTGTCTGTGTTTTATAGCTGTCTGGCGCATGCAAAATAAGTTCCATGGCTTGCATCCAATGGTGCGGCTTAGCAGGCGAAGCAAAGAGCGTGCCTTTTGGAGCGGTTTCTGGAAGACAGCCCGCAGAGGAGGCGATACACGGCGTGCCGAATCGCGCGGCTTCATGAAGCGGAATACCGAATCCTTCGTACCAGCTTGGATAGAGAAAGGCGGTTGCCTGGGCAAATAATCCGGCAAGCGCGTTATCACTTGGATGAGAAAGAACAGATAGGCGCGGCTCTGGGGCGATTTTTTTTCTGCCGCCAACGACGACGAGGCGGAGAGGGGCGGATGGATTTTTTCTGCAGAGTGCGCGAAAGGCGGAAAGAACGCATTCCGTATTTTTACGACGATCATCCATGCCAAGGACGAGAAAAAAACGATCTCTGCCGATTGGATCAGGAATCGGAGCCGGAGAAATTTCCGGATCAAGCCCGAAAGGAAGGGGAATAATTTTTTTTGCGTCAATCTTAAGATGCTCCTGCAGGTCTTCTTTGGTTTTTTCTGATGCCGCAAACAGAAATTTAGCTCCTCTGATCAGGCGCTTTGCGTGCACACGTTTGTGCCAAAGCCGCGCTTTCCACGAAAACCAGCGCGGCTCAATGAGAAAAGAGAGATCGTGAATAAGAAGCGCGTATGGAATCTGTGGCCGGCCAATATCCCCAAGATTTGGAAAAAAGAGGACATCTGGTTTCATTCTGCTCCAGCCGTCTAAGCTCCAAGCGTTTAGCCAGGTTGCGGCGCTCCATAATTTATTCGGAATATAGATATGTTCATGAGTCGCGTGTTGGGGAAGAGCAAAGGGAAAGACCGGCTGACTGGCACCGGTCGTAAGAAGGCTGAATTGATGTTCTGGCATGGCGGCCATGAGCGAACGGACTAAGGCCCGGCTCACGCGCGGAACCCCGCCTGGCTTTGGATCTACCAGCGGCCGTCCATCAACCAGGATCTTCATAAAACGCAATGGGT
>DASTLG010000090.1:0-3212 GCA_035715245.1 Patescibacteria group bacterium | reverse complement strand
ATCCAAGCATCCGATAATATCCGCGCACTCCAACTCCGCTGATCACGACTAAATATTTATAGCCCTTTGCTTTCGCGATCCGTTCAGCCTCTTCCATAAGTTTCCGTCCCCAGCCTTTGTGCTGAACCGCTTCCTGTTTTTCCTGCCCGATTCGAAGGGCCTGCCCGTATGTATGAAGCTCTCGCACGAATGCGGCATCACGAATCTCCGGAATCACTTTTTTCAGTTCTTTAAGCGCAAGGTCTGTTTTTTTATCTGACTCGATAGGCACTTGATTTGGCAAACGCAAACGCAAAAAACTCAACACCGTGGTCCGCTTTGGATCTTCGGCGCTCAAAAAATATTCTTTTCCGCCGGCATTGTCGTATATGTCCGTAAATAATTTAATATTCGTTTTTTTATCCAAGAGCGGACGGTGGCCAGCTTCACGGCACCGCAAACACCGGCATTTCAGATTCTGCTGTCTCATTCGTTCTTTGATTACATCGCGTAAATTCGACGTTTTATTTCCCCCGGTAATTTCATTGGCCGGAAAATCACGAACTAAACGCGAAAGCCGGCAATAATGCGGGATCATCGACTTCATTTGAACCATCGCATCAATCAATGCTTCGCCTTCGAGCGGTTTAAATTTACCCTGATGATACCAATCGATTAACTCCGTTGAAGGTAAAACAACGCATGGATACAGTTTGACCATATCCGGACAAAAACGCGGATCCGTAAATAATTGCGCAAACATTTGGATATCTTTTTTTGCGTTCGACCCGGGCAATCCGGGCATAAAATGATAATCCAATTTAAATCCGACCGCTTTCAGAAGCGCCGTCGCCCGAACCACATCCTGCACTATATGACCGCGATTCACCGTTTTTAAAATATGATCATCAATCGCCTGCACACCGAGCTCAATCCGCGTGCAGCCGAGTTCACGCAAACGCGCGATTTCCTTTGGCGTGATCCAGTCAGGTCTTGTTTCAAGCGTGATGCCGATGATGCGATAGTCAGCCGATTCATTCGCTTTTTGCGATTGCGCAAGCGAGTGATATCGGACTAATTTTTTTTGATTCAAATGATTTGCCGCATCAAAACAGCGCTTTATAAACCAAACGCGATACGGCCAGGGATACGCCGACCAGGTTCCGCCTTTCACGATCAGCTCAATCTTTTTTGCTTCATGCCCATTCCGCTCCAGCATTTGAACGCGCTTTGCCACTTGGTCATACGGATCAAAATGCAGACTGAGCGCACGCGCCGCGGCCGGTTCACTCGCCACGTAACTTTTCGGCATACGCACCTCCGTCGGACAATACACGCATTTTCCCGGGCATGGATACGGCTTGGTAAGCACGGTGATCGGCGCCACGCCAGAATCCGTCCGCACTTGTTTTACCCGAAGCAGTTTCTCAATTTCCGGACGGATTGTTTTTGTTTCTCGATAGACCGCGATCAGCTCAGATGATTTCGGATAACGAAATTTCGTTCCGTTCAGATGTTTTCTCGTCGTCTCGTCGATCGCACGCGCAGAAATAATCGGGTTCGCTAAAATATCCGCCATGATTGCGGAAATCAGCTTTTTCGGTGGACGCGTTTGGACAGACATGATTGGATATTCAGCGAAACGAACCCTACGATACCATGAATTCTGATCTTGCCAAGCGCCAGCGCCAAGCGGTTAAAAATTTCTATGAAATACACGGGGCGTCTTTTGGACGAACCCGCGGATTTACGTGGGAAGAAGAGAAGCTCGTCGCCGGCCGCATCCAACCCGGAATGACCATTCTTGATATTGGTGCAGGAAACGGCCGATTTGCAAAACTTGTCCCAGAACACGCCAACTATATTGGGATTGAACCATCCTCCTCCCTTCGGGCGAACGCCGATCCAGACTTGGACATTCGGGACGGTGCACTTCCTGACCTCAAACAAATTCCAGATCAAACCGCGGATATAACTATTTGTTTTGCGGTTTTTCATCATTTACCGGCCGAAGACCGGCAGCGATCCATGAAAGAACTCATTCGAATGACGAAAGCGGGCGGACTTATTGCGGCAACGGCATGGATTCCAACTCAATTTTTACCGTCAGATTTTGATGGACAAAAACAGGAAGAAGATCTCCTGATTCCATGGGAGGCAGAAGGGTCTCACGCAGAACGCTATGTACACGTGTTCAGCATGAAGGAATGGACAGAACTTTGGAATGATTCGGAATTAATCATTGAACACATTGGCATGTTCGGAAAATCCGATTGGGCAACAAGCCTCTCAGAAGCACGAAACTGGTTTGCGATGGCAAAACGAAAATAAACAAACCCTTGTTGAAAAGTTACAAAAAAATCCCTCGTTCGCGCAGGGATTTTTGAAAAAAAAGCACCTCACAAAATTTCCGCGAGGTGCTGAAGATAACCGTGGCTCAACTGAGATTTTCGATCAGAGCGGAAACGTTGATCTCCCCCCAATCGAAGAAGATGCGACAGGCGCCTGCATCTACAAGCGCGCCGACCGTCAGAGCACGAATCACCACCGGCATACCAACAGCCTGGGAACCGGCGGTAAGCGCGGCCTGCACGCCCCGCGGTGAATCCTCGAACACCAGCTGATCAGAAGGATCGATCCCCATGATCGAGGCTGTCTTCAGGAAGACGTCCGGCGCCGGTTTCAGGTTGGTAACGTGCTCACGAAGCACGATATTACGTTGACCGAAAAGCGACATGAGGCCAGACCGCTTAAGCAGAGTAACCGCCTGTTCCTCAGATGTAGCCGAACCGATCGTGAGCTTAAGACCGAGGTCACGCGCCCTCGCGTAGAACTCCAGAAATCCACGGCGCGGCGCAATCGGCATTTCTGCTAACAGGCGCGCGTAGTGCGCCTGTGTACACGCTAGAATCTCGCCGAGAGTCACCTGATTACGATGATTGCGAGTGTCTGGATCCAGAAGCGATAAAATGTCCGAACACACTTTCTCGTCGGGCCCGCCGATGATGTGCGGCAGCTTGGCATAGGCCTCTGCGAGCGAAAGTTCGAGACCGAATTCTTTGGCCGCGGCTAAATGGCCGTGGTGGTGAGCCGCTTCCACGTCCACGACAGTTCCCTCAAGGTCGAAGGCCAGACCACGAATGCGACGACGAGGAGTTGACACGATTCATTCTCCTTTCTTGACGGCTAGCCAAAGGCTAGATCCTACAATGAGAGTTCCTCCAACCACCGCT
>DASTLG010000089.1:0-3897 GCA_035715245.1 Patescibacteria group bacterium | reverse complement strand
GAGGAAAATTCTCCCTTACTGGATTTTGGGACAAAAATATCCCGTTTGATGCATACCATTTGCTCTATGGTGCGGTTCGAAGAGAATGGCTGAAGAAAAAAGCATACAGTGCCCATGCCGCTTGTTTGTTAAACGAGAAAGGAGAGGGGATTCTGCTTGTTGGACATTCTGGCGTTGGAAAAACGTCTATCGCTTTGCAGTTAATCTTAAAATGCGGATGGAAATTATTTTCAGGAAATAAAACCCTTCTCTCTTTTCAAAAAGGAAAAATCACGGCTGTTGCCGGAACAAAAACGATGACGATTCGCGAGATGGATAAGTTAAAATATAAGACATTAGTCGCCAAAGGTTTTTCCTATGGTGATCGGTTCGCGTTTTCTTTGCCTGAGGAGGCGTATGCACAGGCGGCTGAAATTGAGATCCTAAAAATAATTCTTGTTCGTTTAAACGACGGCGCAAAGGAAGATCGCGAGCTTTCTTCTTTAAGCGCCCTGCACACGCTTTATCCGTATTTATTTGATTCAGTTAATGCCGACACGCTCTTAGCAGGAGGCTCTTACGTGCTTTCCGGTGAACCTCCGAAAGGTGGCCGTGAATTTTTGGCTCGCTCTTTGGCAAAAAGCTTAAATAGATTTAACGTGCATTCAATCGTCGGCTCCATGGATGTCTTTATCAAGCATCTTTCTCGTGTATGAAAAAAATTTTGTACGGTATCTCAGGAATTGGTAATGGCCACGCAAACCGGCAAGCTCCGATTATCGAGCACTTTTCTCGGACGAGTCGGATGATGATTTTTGCCTATCAAGAGAGCTACCGACACTATGCTGAACAGTTTAAAAAGAATCGTTCCGTGACTGTGGTTCCCGTTGATGTTCCGTTTTGGGCGGGGAATCGTAAAGGATTAGATTTTCTCGCTACGGTTGGACTAAATAAAGGCAAAGATTTTTTGGAGATTAATTGTAAAGCTATGGCGCAAGCGGAAAAGCAAATAGGGAGACCTGACCTTGTGATAACGGATTACGAGCCTGTTTGCGCTCAGTACGCATACGCCATGAATGCGCCGCTTGTGACACTAGACCAGCAAAGTAAATATCTCATCGGCGATTTTCCGCACCAGCTCGGAGGGCAAACATATGAAGACGAAATCGTCCGATTGAGCATGTTTTTCCCAAAGGCGGACGCTCGTATCGCATGTTCTTTTTTTCAAGTAAAAGAGAAAAAGGATATTGATAAAAAGGTTCTGATTTTTCCCTCGACGCTTAAGGAATCGATTACTTTGCTCAAAAGAAAACCTTCGAAATACACTTCTATTCTTGTTTATCTCTCATCGCAGAGAGCTTTTGTACAGTCTTTTGATGAGGTGGTTCGAATTTGTGACAAGTATCCGGATGCGGAGTTTCATCTGTTCGTGAAGGGCGCGGACACCATAAGCGCTCCTAAAAATTCCCGTGTGCGGATCTATGAGCATGGCGATCCGCGATTTTATAAGATTCTCGAGACGTGTTCGGGTATTATTTCGACCGCTGGTCACATGCTTCTTTCTGAGGCGATGTATCTTGGCATTCCTGTTTACGCGATTCCACTTGCCGTTTACGAACAGCAGATGAATGCATATGTCATTGATCAAAACGGATTTGGCATCTCTCATCCGAAAGTAGAAAAGAAAAAAGTTCGGGAATTTGTAAAAAATTTGGCCGCCTACGAAAAAAATATAGAGAATGATCAAGCTGTGCTCCTAAGGGAACCTGGGCAGCAGAAGATTATTCACTTTTTGAATGGAGTATTGGAAAAGTCAAAATAAAGATTTTAAACCAGTCTGAAAATGGCAGAGCTATTCTGGACAAAAAAGTTTTTTCTTGCTTATTTTATTTTTAGGGAGTTACACAGAAAGGGAAGACATGGATAACAGACGCACAGCTCGTTTGCTCAATTCGCTGGAACGGCTCGTTCCCCAGGTAAACAAACAACTTCCATCAGAAGAAAGCTGGAGAGCTGGTGGATGGTTCAGTGTCGCGGATATGGGAACGCAAAGGGAACTGATTGAAAGCAACTGCATTCGCGTCGGCCGGTTCCTCGGAGAACGAGAATGCAAAGAGGCGCTTGCGCACTCCATGGAAAATATGGAGTTGCTCATAAATCATCAAGAGCTCGTGACGAGTCGTGCAGATCGAACAGATGGGAGCGGGTTGCGCGGGGGCGCTATTCGAGCGGGACGCTACATCCTGTCTTTTTCCGGTTTCACGGAATTCTGGGACGAGGCTCTGATCCTTTATATCGCGCTTTTGGATCGTCTGCTTTCTGAGGACGATCTCCGCCAGATGGCGGCTCCGGGAGTGCTTGCGTTGTGTAATAAAATTGCGATCACGCCTATTTAAAATCTTCCGCGTTTACTTTACTGACCTCGAAGGCTCTTTTCGTGGTCAGTGTTTTTATTAGGCAGAATAAAAGCAATGGTGTCTCGACACGTTGGCGGTCAATAAAATCAATTTATGGGCAACAGGCGATCAATGCTGGATCATGAAACTCTCCTCATCATGGTTTTTCTGAAAACAAAAACTGCACCTCGACCTCGTCGGCGAGGTGCAGCTACGAAGCGAGGTGCGGTGATGAGGTTCTGGCAAGCTACGAACGAGCTCTTCGTGGCGAGCGCGGCTTCGCGTTATGGTTTTATGGAACGGGGTTTGATCCAGAGGATGCAGACCATTACGGTCTCGATGAACGTGAAGGCAATCGGTTGGGCGGCATCCGCGATCGTCCACTTCGGGATCGCGATCATGGCGAAGATGCATGAGAGCCAGTACAGCGTCCACGCCAGCCGATTCTCCTCTTTGGGATTCTTCCACGCGTTCTTGAACGTCGGGAAGGCAGCGAGGATGAGCACCGAGAGACTGGTAGCCATGCCGAACGTGGCGTCACCCGAGAGCTGCCAGAGCATGATGCCAAGCACGGCGCCTGAAAGGCAGAATTTGTCGAGTTTGCTCCATCCGGGCTTGCCGTATTTGAGTGCGAGGATCGCCACCGTCCACGCGCCCGCGATCGCCCCCAGTACCTGCCCGTTCAGCGTGTGCTTCACGAGCATGCCAGCGAAGGTGATTGAGTCGAGCGTCGCCCAGATGAGCCACGAAGCCTTGGCAGGCTTCGTCTCCTTCTTGGTGATCGCGCGGATATAGGGCACGAAGGCAATGAGGAATAGGATGCCTGCGAGAGCGGTTGAAGCGGTTTTGATGGCGGCCATCGCCGTCCTCCTGCGTAGGGTTGAAAGGTCGTCGGCTCACCATGCCGATGTGTCATTTTGACAAAAGAAAATACCACAAAAAAGATCTTTTGTCAATGGTAAAAAGGGTATATTTGGCTAAGAAAACACCTTGGCGTGGCTCATTTTGTTTCACCATCTCTCGTTGGACAAATGGTGGCCAAGGTTGGGGAGCCTGAAAAAAGAAAACGCCCGTCGGGGAAGTACCCGGCGAGCGTTCGTCTTGTGACGAGGGTAGAGAAGATTCAGACATCGGATGGACGCACTCTTTGCAGACAGCGAAAGACGCTGCCACGCAAGATGTCCACGAGTTGGTCAAACGTGGATGCGAGGGCACGCTTTGCCTTGCGGACATCCGTGTAATCGCCCGCCCCGTTTGCCTCTTGGGCGTCGTCCCATATTTCTTGGGCCGTCTCCATCAGCTCGCGACTTTTTTCGGCATGCTTCTCTTGATGCTCGAGACGCTTCCTGAGTCTGACGCAGGCTTCCCAGTATTCCTTGGCGTTTTGAAATGCCTTTCGGCGCTCCTCATCCAGAAAGGATTGAAGGCGAGCTTGGTAGACGGGGCAACATGAATCGTCTGCTCCATAGATGAGAAAAGTCCGACCGTTCCTGTCCGTGAACTCCGTTGGTTTTGCCATGTC
>DASTLG010000088.1:0-3412 GCA_035715245.1 Patescibacteria group bacterium | reverse complement strand
TTTTTTACGCTGAAAAATTTATGATTCTTCCAGAATAATCCTTTTCTTAAACGTTCCTCGCTCATCTGCTTTCTTCTTTCGCACCAATTCAATGTTTTCTCTGCTGAAACCTTTATACGCGCACATCGCATCAATCACTTCTTGAATGTCAACCATCTCTTCAATAACCTCGTTTTCTGAGAATTCTTTTACCTCTTCCTCCAGTTTTTCCTTCAGCTTGGTCCAATACTCTTGTCGCCTGCAATGTGCGTTTTCGCCGCACCGCCTTTATGCACGGTGATTTCCGGAATCCGGTCACGCACCAATTTGTGGTAAATCATAAAAATAATCTATGGCGGACCCACGCGCGAGGCCAAAGCCAACGTGATTAAAATCCAAATAAAAAGCGCAATCCAAATCCACATAGTCAGGAAACGGCCTTCACAACTAATTCATCAAATCCGGTTTGCTCATCTGGAATCCGCTCATAGATCATGTCATCAAAAATACCAATCACCATTTCTGCCGTATATTTCACGCGACAGCCTTGGCGCAAATACCCACCAATCACACGTCCTTCACGATCTGACAAAGAAGCATGAATATGACAGCCGTTTTTTGAAATCGTTCCGGTCCCGGACACGATTTCAAACGGTTCATTCCATTCTTTCACGTACTGTGCATCCGAATCTGAACCCGCCATTCGCAAAACCGCATTTTCAAGACCTCCGACGACAGAAAGCAAAACACCCGCCTGGATATTATTTGCATCGGCAAATGTTTCAATTTCTTCGCGTAACAGTTGTCCGGGTTTTAAACGAAACGTCATCTGCTTCATAAGACATTTATTCAAGGGAAATGATCTGAATCCCTTTTTCCTTTATCTGTTCTTCCGGCCAAAACAGCTGATCAATTTTGAACCTGCCGACGTAGGTCACATTTTTTTCAATCGTTCTTCCGGTGTACATTTCCTGTTCCGGATTCCATTCCTCAAGAACAAGTGTGTCGCCTTCCTGGACTTCAAAATCATTCAGCCGAAGCTCGAATTTCTTTTTTCCAGACGCCACAGCCTCAAAATAACTGGACCAAATTTTCTTTTTTATAACGGCCATATGATTCGCCTTTGTGACACCCGAAAGGGTTTATTCTATTCGTCGTTACGCTCCATGGCACTTTTTGTATTTCTTGCCGGATCCGCACGGACACAAATCATTGCGTCCTACTTTATTCATCGGCGGACCTTGGTCCACAGAACGCAAAAGCGCCGGCTCACCGTTCGCCTCCTTAAGCGGCGCGGAAAATTGCATTGGTTTTGCAAATACATTCTGGCGCTGTTCCTGTTCGACCGTCTGTTTCGCGATTTGAACTTTAAAAATCGTATGCGTTACGCGCTGATTCATGCTGGCAACAAGCTCGTTAAAAAGACGGTAGGCTTCTTTTTTATATTCAACCAAGGGATCGCGCTGACCATATCCCTGCAAACCGATTGAATGGCGCAGATGCTCAATCGCTTCCAGATGGTCAATCCATAAATCATCCATGGAACGCAATAAGACGGCCTTTTCAATATCAGCCATGATCGCTTGATCGCCAATCACTTCTTCCGTTTCTTTATACGCATCGCGCGCCAGCGTCATAATGTTATTGATCAAATTCGTACGCCGCGTGATCAAATCCATTTTTCCCTCCGATTCTGTTTGAGTCATTGCCAAATGTTCCTGAACCTTCATGGAATCCGGCAAAATCGCGCGAACCGCCGCTTCAATCGCTTGCAAATCCCACTGTCCAGGATCTTCAACCGAAGTATGAAACGCGACGATCTGCTCAATTTCCGATTCGATCATCTGTATCACTTTTGTTTTAAGCGGACGCTCACCGTTTTCCGCTGGTTTGCTTGCTAATTCCAAAAGTTCCCGCCGCTTGCGATAAATAACCGTGCGATGCTTGTTCAGCACATCGTCGTATTCCAGCAAGTGTTTGCGAATATCAAAGTTATGACCTTCGACTTTATGCTGAGCGGCTTCAATCGACCGGCTGAGAAATCCGTTTTCAATCGCTTGATCCTCTGGTAATCCGAGCCGATCCATCATGCTTTTCATGCGGTCTGATCCAAAAATGCGCATCAGATCATCTTCCAAGGACACATAAAACTGCGTTGAACCAGGATCGCCTTGGCGGCCGGATCGTCCGCGCAATTGATTATCAATGCGCCGCGATTCATGACGTTCGGTACCAAGAACGAATAATCCGCCAGCTTTTCTGATTTCTTCGGCTTCTTCCGGAGAAGGCGGATTTCCGCCAAGGATAATATCAACACCGCGGCCGGCCATGTTTGTCGCAACCGTCACCGCGCCTTTGCGGCCTGCCTGCGCAATAATTTCCGCCTCTTTTTCATGATTTTTCGCATTCAAAAGCGCATGCGGAATTCCCTCTTGCTTTAAGAGTTCGCCAAGCAATTCATTTTTTTCAATGCTTACGGTTCCCACCAAAACCGGCTGGCCTTTTGCGTGCCGTTCTTTAATTTCACGGGCAACCGCACGGAATTTTCCGATCTCGTTTTTGTAGACACGATCCGAAAGATCTGAGCGCCGATTCGGTTTATTCGTCGGAATGGAAAGCACCTCCAATTTATAAATTTTATAGAATTCCTCCGCTTCTGTTGCCGCGGTTCCGGTCATGCCAGCCAGCTTTTCATAAAGACGGAAATAATTCTGAAACGTGATGGTCGCGAGCGTAATGGACTCGCGCTGGATAGGAACGCGCTCCTTCGCCTCAATCGCCTGATGCAGTCCTTCCGAATAGCGGCGGCCGATCATCAAACGGCCGGTAAATTCATCGACGATAATCACTTCATTATTTTTTACCACGTAATCACGATCTCGTTTGTACAGCGTATGAGCCCGAAGCGCCTGCTCTAAGTGATGCACAAGCTTCATGCCGCCTTGAATATATAGGTTCTCCACATTCAGCCATTTCTCCATTTTATTAATACCCGATTCTGTGAGCGTAGACGCTTTCAGCTTCTCATCGATTTGATAATCGTCTTTTGGATCTAATTGAGCCACCAAATCCGCAAATCGATAATAAAGGTCAGCCGCTTCTTCCGCTGGCGCGCTAATAATAAGCGGCGTGCGCGCTTCATCAATCAAAATCGAATCTACTTCATCAACGACCGCATATGAAAGCGGACGCTGGACCATATCTTCCAATCGCGGAACCATGTTGTCGCGCAAATAATCGAATCCAAATTCATTGTTGGTTCCATATGTGATATCTGCTGCGTACGCCTCCCGTCGAGACACGGGCCGCAGATAATCCATGTCAACACGGAATGATTCTGTGGAGATTTCTTCCGCGCGCTCGGCATTCGTCTCGGTTTCTTTTGAAACACGGAACGTCGGATCATAGACAAAGCCGCCTTCATGCTGGATAC
>DASTLG010000087.1:0-4755 GCA_035715245.1 Patescibacteria group bacterium | reverse complement strand
TTGAATCGGAAATCGGAACCGCTCGCTCATTATCTAAGTCCTCGTCTACGGCTCCGACGTGCGCCTCTAATCCATTTTCCGTTTCCCGAATCTGTAATTCAAGCAAAAAACTATGGTCATCGTCCGCTTTCACGAAAGACTGCAGATCTCCGTTCTCGTTAACTTCCGGCGAATTCAGATTATACCCTGGATGACGTAAGGAAAACGCTTCGACAAAAATTTTATACGCTGGAATTTCTAGAATTTCTTTCATTTTTTCCGCGTCAAAATCAGGTGGCTCCTGATCGATTTCCGAATCGGCTCGCGGTCCGGATGGTTTGTTCTGCGCAACCTGACCGGATGTCAGACCTAATGACGGCAATCGGCGTAGCTCCTCAATAGGAAGCGAGCGCGTTTTTCGTGATTCATCTTTTACCGATTCTGCTGTTTTGCTGAGCTGGGTGGCTCCGTGCGATTCTGGCGAAAATGTTTTTAACGCACCTGTTCCAGCCGCCAAGATGCCCGCGGCCATGGCGAGTTTTTTAAGACCTGAATGCCCGCCTTGTTTAGACATCTCTCTGCGCAAATTTTTTTTCGGTCCTGATTCAAATGACATATCGAAATACATTATCATCGGCGCACGAGCGGAGCCAAACCTGGTAAGCGCCCTCCCCTTTCCACGAATTCGAGCAAAGCTCCTCCGCCCATGGAAATATGATCAAAAAAACGCTCCTTTTTTTGTGCGAAGATAAGCGGAACCGTATCTCCACCTCCGGCAACTTTATACGCGCGGCAATTTGCGATGAGATGTAAAAGGTCGTTCGTTCCTCGCGCAAATGCTGGGTGCTCAACAATTCCGACTGGTCCGTTCCAGAGAATGGTTTTTGCCCGTTTAAGAATCGCCCCCCATTCGGCAATGGTCTTCCGGCCGATATCAACAACGATCTCATGTGCTGGAACATGATCCGATTCGCATTCTTTCAAAACCCCTTTTTTTAAGGCGTGCGATACACGCACATCCGTAGGTAACAAAATATTTTTTTGGCGCGCAAGCTGTTTTGCCTCGGCGAGCGCTTCTTTTTCCACAAACGATTCACCAAGAGAAACGCCTTTTGCCGCGAGCAGAGTAGATGCCATGGCTCCGCCGATACAAACCGCATCCGATAGGCGCGCTAATTTTTTAAGAACCGGCAGTTTGCTTGAAATTTTAAATCCTCCAATCACCGTAACAAACGGCTTTTTTTGATGATGCAGAAGCTGATCCAGGGCTTGAATTTCGGATCGTAAATTCGGTCCCGCATACGAGGGAAGTTTTTTTGCGATCCCAACTACCGAGGCATGTGCGCGATGACACGAGGCAAAGGCGTCATTAATAAACACCTCGCCAAGTTGAGCGTAAAGATCCGCAAGTCGCGCGTCATTCTTTTCCTCGCCTTTTTCGAACCGGACATTTTCCAAAAGATGAATAGACCCGTTTCCGGAAGCGATGAGCGCCTTACGTAATCGTTCAAATTCTTGTTTTTTTGAGAACGCTTCCGGATGAAAAACAACCCCCATTCCAAACTGATGATTGACCACGTCTGCCAGCACGCGAGTTGAATAGGCCAAATCCCGACCCTCAGGACGACCCAGGTGCGTCAGCAAAATAACCACCGCCCCGCGACGTGAAAGATTGTGAAGAAATGAAACAGATTGCTTTATTTTTACGGCATCTTCCTCCTGCAGGCGGCTTTTCTTCAATGGCACATTCCAATCCACGCGCACTAAAACACGCTTTCCTTTTAGCGAGAGGGAAGACGGCAACGGACGAACATCCATGGACCGTATCATAGCTCCTTAGCGCTGTTCTGCGTAGATGAGCTTATATTTCAAGATCGATCAATACGATCTCCGGAGGGCAAAAAAACCGAAGCGGAAAAACGGATTCGCCCAGACCCTGAGAAATAATCACTGGAATCGCACACCAGAATTTGCGGCCGCGATCAAATGTATGACTGATTTTTTGCGGCAAGGGAATGACGCGTCCGAAAAACGGGAGGCGAACTTGGCCGCCATGCGTGTGCCCGACGAGCACAAGATCCGCATCCCCTTTCTTCAAATCAAACAAAGCATCGGGTTCATGCGTTAATAAAATCCGCGGCTCCTTGGAACGCGCGTGAATCACGGACAGATCCGGCGCTCCGAACCAAACATCATCAAGCCCGACGATACGGAGCGGCCGATTATGAATCTCAAACGCCTCCTCTTTGTTCGAAAGATCGGTAAATCCCAGTTTTTCGATTTCACGCCGAACTCGTCCTGGATCATCAAAAAAATCATGATTGCCGATTATAAAAAATTTTCCGTAGTTTGCTTTTAACTTTTTAAGCGGGAGGAGTTCGGGAAGAAACGACGCGCGCTCTTCCATAAAATCACCGCCAAGCAGAATCAGATCAGGTTTTAATGCGTTTGTTTTCGCCGCGACGCGCGAAAAAAATTTTTTTCCCTTGGTTTCATTCGCGTGAAAATCCGAAAGAAAAGCGATTCGAACGGTTGTTTTAGACTGATCTGCAACCGGAAGATGATACCGCTTGATCGTGATTAAGTTCGGCTCAATCCAATGAGCATAAATGAATACGGCCGTAATTAAAATCGGAATAATGGACCAAATCGGATGAGCTGAAAAAAGAAAAAATACGAATAAAACAACGCAAACAAAAAAACTCGCACCATACAAAACGCGCATGAGCGTCTGTTCAAACCGAAACGCTTCAAGAACAGAACGAGACATTTCAAGATCAGCCCTTTGCCGCAAGTAACGCCAGCTCGGCTAAGCGGTGGGAATAACCCCACTCATTGTCATACCATGCCACAATTTTAAGCAAATCTCCGTCTACTACCTTCGTCAAAGAAAGATCGATGATCGCGGAGGCAGATGAACCGACAAAATCAGAGGAAACGAGCGGTTCATTTGTCACTTCAACGATTCCCTTCCAGCGCGGCTGTTTTACCGCTTTCTTCAATAGTTCATTCACCTGCTCGGCGCTCACGTTTTTTTTCAGAAGAAATGTAAAATCGGAAAGCGAAACCACCTGGACCGGCACACGAATCGAAAGACCATCAAATAATCCGGAAAGTTCAGGAATCACTTCGCCGGTCGCAATTGCCGCTCCGGTTGTCGTCGGCACAATATTTTCCGCCGCGGCACGCGCGCGACGTAAATCTTTGTGAGGACCATCCTGCAGATTCTGATCGGCCGTATAAGCATGGATCGTTGTCATCATCGCTTTTTTGACACCAAAGGATTCCTCGATGATGGCCGCGATTGGCGCAATGCAATTCGTTGTACAGCTCGCGTTGTTCATGACTGGCGCGCCCTTTGCCGCTCCCCTTTCATTAACACCGATCACATAGGTTGGAACATCACCGCCTTTTGCCGGTGCAGAGATGATCACGCGCTTCGCTCCGGCTTTTAGATGTTTCGAGGCGCCTTCTTTGTCCGTAAAGCGCCCGGTGCATTCAAGCACGAGATCTATTTTTAATTTTTTCCAGGGCAGCTGCTCCGGATCTTTTTCCGCCAGTACAAGAATCTTTTTCCCATCTACGATCAAATGATGATCGTCGTAGGAAATTTTTTTATGGAACTGATGATACGCCGTATCATGCTCTAAAAGATACGCAAGTGTCTTTGTATCCGTAAGATCATTTACCGCGACCACATTGAATCCCGCTTTATCAATTCCGGCTTTGAACGTGTTTCGGCCAATTCGACCAAACCCGTTAATGGCAATATTTGGCATAGAATGAAGCGAGTATACGCCAATTACCTGGGATTTTGAATACAGTTTCTCAGCCGGTCAATCATTTCTTGATATTCCCTTCCTTCCAAAAAAATTTCCTTCTCATCCTGCTTAATAGGTGCGTGCGGATCGTTCTCGAATCGTTGAGGAAAGATATGGCAATGAATATGCGGACACAAATTTCCGTAAATTGCGTAATTGATTTTTACCGGCTGAAATACGTTTTGGACCGCCTTCGCGACGATGGACACATCCTGCCAAAATTCCGACAATTCTTGATTTGATAACTCAAACAGTTCATTTGCATGGCGCTTTAAAAAAACTGTGACCCAACCATGCCAATACTGGTTCTTCGGAAGACGAACGTAACTTTGTTTTAATTCAGTAACTTTGAAGCTATGCGCATTTTCTTCAAACTCAATATCCGCACACATGCGGCAATTGATTCCGCGTTTCATTTCTTCCCAGCGCTTTGGATCTTTCCAGGTCATGAATCGTAGTCTGATGGCTTGTTTGAATTCTGGCAAATCACTACGGGTGACGTCGGAACGAGACCTATTTTTAACATATTTGGTTCGCATGGTGGGTGACGCGAAGCGGGGACCCCGCGAACGGAGAATTCGCCAGACCGGCGAACGAGTACGCGGGGTGCGGCGCGGCAGGACCCAACATGCAGGATCAGAGGCAATTAACATCCAGGTGCCATAAAAAAACGAGCCCTTTTCCAGGGCCCGTATTTTTTAACATGATTGACTCGGTGCAGACATCTGTAAACGATAGAAGCGCGTCGGCACAATCTTTTCACCGATTTTCGCAACCTTCTCATTCAGCAGCTGTTCGATCGTCTGCTCTTCATTTTTGATGAAAGCTTGCTTGGTTAAACAAACCTCCGTCAGCCATTTGTTCACTTTGCCTTCGACGATTTTCTGTTTGATTTCTTCTGGTTTATTTTCCCCAGCCATTTCATCCGCGAATTCTCGTTTCTTCTTTTCGATTA
>DASTLG010000086.1:0-5524 GCA_035715245.1 Patescibacteria group bacterium | reverse complement strand
TACGTGGAGTCCAACGAACCCGCCGAGCAAGGCCCAGCGGCGGCGATGATAATGATCTGCAGTTGGATGCGATGTCAAGTAAAAAGCCGCGGCCGTAAACAACATAAAGGCAACAAGCGTCATCCATGGAGCAATCCGCAGGAAGACAGCTAATCCGTCAAAGGCAAGCGCTAAAAAAAATGCGCCAAGCGGAACAAACGCAACGTTCACATGAGAGAGTCCGTTCACTGGGTAGCGCGCCGGCGCAAACGTGAGAAGAAAAAGCAGCTCCAAAACCAGAAATGGAATAAGCGCAAACAATCCGGTCACAATCCATTTTTCCCACGCGCCTTCGGCAAGCAAAAACGAAAGAGAAATGGAAATAAGCACAAAAACAGACGGCAATATTTTTTCCAAAGCATCCCGTAAACTAAGCCGCCGAAAACATAGCAGAGAAAGAGCAAGAAGATACCAGACAAGAAAGGCAACGAGCGGCCAAGGGTAAAGCAATGGTTCACGCCATTGTGTGATCGCCGCGGCAATTGCAAGGATGCCCGTTATCCAAGAAAGCAGACGAAAAAAAAGAATGATCATGTTTGCGGCAAAATGACATCAATCTGCATTTGGCCCTGTTCAAAGCGGATGGTTTGAATCGGAAGTCCGCCAAAAGAAAATCCGAGCAGAGATGCGTCATAACCGGTAAGCGAACGCACCAGCCAATCAAATGTTTTTTCCGAAAGCGAAAAACCGCCAAGGCGGATACCAACCGGCTGAATCTGGAGCCGCTGACCCTGAACAAGAACGCGCGCCGTCATAAGGAGATCAAAATGAAAAACCGACCGGGTAAATCGCGCGTATGCTTCAATAGAACCGGGTTCTGAAATCAGCTGGAGGGCATTCGCTTGAATACCGGAACGAGCGAGCGTGTCTTGAATAGCACCGCGAAGAGCGCCAGTTAACTCTTCATCCGTAAGCGCAATCCGATGCAGTTCTGAAGCAGGATTAGCTTCAACGCTGGCGCGAAGCCGATATTGCACAAGCGATTCAAGTTGAGGAAGGCTAAGCACTTTTGCCGAAGTAATGGTCCGCGTCGGAACCGGCGGACGATACCAGAGCGAAGAACCGGGAAGCCGCAGTAAACCGGAACGTAAAATAAAATAATATGGAATCGCGAGCAGAACCAAAAGCAGGAAAATCTCGACGGCTAAAAAGATGATTGCATTACGGCCGACCGGCTTTTTCTTTAACAATGAGGGATCAGGGCGAGCGGCCTGCGAAAACGCGGCGCCGGAAGATGTGGGAAGAGCCGACATAGTTATTTGCGAGAAGAGAACAATTGTCTTGCGCGGCGGAGAAGGACGGCCGCATTTTTATTCCCGTCAAGAAATGCTTGAAACGCGAGAACAAGGTTTAAATGAATTTCTTTATCATCCTTTGTTACCATGAGCTTTACGAGAGCATCCCTGGCCGCGCGCGCATCCTGATGTTGATCAAATGCCGCAAGCGTAGAAGAAACACTTTCGATCCATGTGCGATGCATTTCTTCCGCAGAAACCGGCGCTTGGATCGGAGCGGGAACACTGAGTCGAGAAACAAGGAAGCGACGCGCCAAAAGAACACAAATCACAACGACAAGAATGGAAAGTGCCGCGACCAGCCCGATTCGCCGCATACTATCTAGCGCGGTCGCGTCGAAAACGCAAAACTTCGGAAATCGCAACAGAGATCGCCGTCGCAATTGGAATCGCGAAAATCGCGCCGACCACGCCAAATAGTTCTGCGCCGATCAAAAACGCGACTATACTTACGACCGGATTTAATCCAACGGCTTTCTGCATCACCTTCGGAACCAGCACGTTACTTTCCAGTTCATGGATAATGATCACAAGAATGGCGGCGGCCAACGCGCGCCATGGCGAATCTGCAAAGGCAAAAATCACGATGGGAATAGCTGAAATGAACGGACCGATATACGGAATGAATTCCGTGAGTCCGCCCAAAAGCGCAAGCAAAAGCGCATAGGGCACGCCGATGATTTCTAATCCGATAAAATACATGAGGCCGATAATAGCGCTAAGCACCAGTTCGCCTCGAAGCCAGCCGCCCAATTTATCCACCATTTGCCAAACAACCTGAACGACCAACTCCTGATATTCCTGCGGCACAATACTACGAAACATATCGCGGATCGCCGTGTCCTCCACAATCATGTAAAACGAAAGGACGAGCACGATAAGAAGCCCGGCAATGCCGCCAAAAATCTGCACCAAAAATCCGAATAAATTTGAAACCGTCGCCTGGGCCTGACTCTGAAGACTGGAAACGCCTGTCTGCAGGCTGGTCGTAAACCCGTATTTTCCAAGAAATGTTCTCACGGCATCCGCGGCCTGTGAAAACCATTGCCATGTTCCGCCTTGCGCATTCGCGAGCATCCGCACTTGATCCAAAACAGCTGGAATCAGCAAGGCAAAAACCAAAACAAATAATCCAAATAAAACGACATACGCAAACAACACAGCTAAGCCGCGCGGAATTCGATGCGCCCGAGCCCAGCGTGCAAGCGGATACAAAAGCCCAGCCACGAGCATGGCTGTAAAAATATAAAGGACGATATCGCGGATCAGCCAAATCACACCAACCGCAATTAAAACACCGATCGTCCGCAGAATCGTCCCCGTGGTAATCGAAATCCGGACCGGCGGATCTGTCGAAAAAAGTCTGGCCATGTGTATAGATTATCACGAGATAACACTTCGTGCACCTGGCAAAAAAGGAAAATTTTTGAAAAAAAGGCTCCACCGAAGTGGAGCGAAGAAGCTGGCGGGCTCAGGAATGTTAACTGGCGGTTGTAAGACCACCGCCGGGGCCAGAGCATGCACACGCCCGCCTGAATTTTTTTGTGGACGCCTTTATTTTTCTTTTTTTTGGCGTTTTTTCTTTTTACCGGCGTCCACGTTATTTGTTAGGGTAAGTAAAGCACGAGAAGGCGATTCCGTCAACCTGGAGATCAGACCTCAGACTGAAGCTCTTCGATCAACGTCAGATGATTTCTGCACGAATCCATATGACTCAGAACCTTACGGAATTCCCCCAGGTTGATTCCGTCACGTTCGGCGGCGATGCGGTCCAATTGGCATTCCATGCGCCTGATCAAATCCGTCTTCCCGAAATATTCCTTAAGTCGCATGAACTCGGCCCGAACCTGGACCAATTCTTCCTCAAAATATTTCGCTTCGAAGAGCCGCGCCTTGAGCCATAGAATGGCAGGCCGCGGACTCTGAGCCAAAAAGTACAGAATGTATCCAGCCGCGAATCCCGGAAGGAACGGGAACAGGAAAATCCAGGAAAGCGGTGTGTTCGGCACGCCCGTAAATGGATGCGCAGCGCGTTCCGAATTTTTAGGCTCACCGCGATAGAAGACCCACGCACTCAGGAAAAACCCGAAGCTGAACACAGCGGCCCAAATCATGTACAGCGTCCAAAGATACGCCGAGGAACGCGGCATGTGCGCAGTCGGTTCTTGCAGGTCAAAGTGCGGTTCCGGTTTTTTTTCTTCCACTTTCTGAAGCTCAGGCGGCAGATCCGGCTGAATAGCCGAACGGTCGCCGGAAAGCAGACGCGCCAATCGCGGCGTATCGTTCACGACACGAACGGCCGGAAGCAGACCGTCATCCGAGTTCGTATTGCTCTGGAGCCACAAACGATCTCTCAGCAAAGCATGGATCGCCTCCGCTCTTGGAAAAGGATGCGGTTCATCCGGACGGCCGAGCGTCCGGATCGCGTACGCAACGCCCTCGAGCGAGGATCCACGGAGAGCCGTGTGCGGCTTCACCCCCGCGAGCACTTCTTCGAACGAGCGCTGTTCGATGCGCGCCACATTCTCCTTCCGAACTTCCTCGGCTCTTTGCGCCGCCTGGTCATACGCTTCCTTTTCCTTGTCATACGCATCTCTTGCCGCCAGATAGGTTACGTATTCCGGTGTTCTGCGCCAGCTCGCGGCGATGGGATCGATCACGCTGGCAATTACGGTCGCGGAAAACAGAGCAACGAAGTACGAGAGCCAGAACTGCTTCTGTGGCATGGTCTCCATGGCGCCTCCTGAATCCCTGATCCGCTTTCGCGGTTTTTTTTATTAACATAAATTTAGCCAAAAGTCAACCTGACACTGATTGTCAATTGAGAGCCAAAATCGTACCATAAACCGCATGAAACCGTACGCAGAGAATCGGAAAGCCATGCACGATTATGAAATCCTCGAAAAATTCGAGGGCGGTTTGGTTTTGGATGGAAATGAAGTCAAAAGCATTCGCGAAGGCGGAGCAAAGCTTTTAGGCGCTTATCTCCAGCTTTTTCAAGGCGAACTCTGGCTGATTGGCGCGCATGTTTCCGCCTATAGCAAACAAGGCAAAACCGATGGGTATGATCCGACCCGGCGGCGGAAAGTTCTGGTCCATACCAAAGAACTGAACCAACTTTTTGGAAAAACCCAGCAAAAAGGCTTGACGTTAGTGCCTTTTTCGTTGTATCCTTCGGGCCGACGCATCAAACTCTCGTTCGCACTTTGCCGAGGCAAAAAAGCCTTTGACAAACGCGAAAAACTTAAAGAACGGGACCTGACGCGCCAAACCGCTCGATTTCTCCGCGGACAGGATGAATAGTCTGTGGAGACCCAAAACGAAGTTTGAGGAGCGAGATGGCGACCGGAGAGCAAAATCGACGCAACTGCGCTCGATGTTGCTCCAAGGTCGCAACATCGAGCTAGGGGGATGAATCAGCATCGACGGCGTGTCCTTTCCCTCTTTGCAAGCCGTGTGCGATGGTACACACGTAAATCAAAATCATCGAATGACAACTGCCAACGTCATCGCTAAAGTGAAGAACGCGGTTACTTCCATGTTCCGCGCTCCGAGCTTTGCTCCGGCCCTCGTCTAAGACGAGTTTGTCCGGACCGGTCCTCATTCTGGTGATTCGGCGGAATGAATCGACCGTCATAAACTGAATCTTGATCTCGCGATCGTTCCCATCGTTGAGATGACCGGCTTGGGAACTTGATATTTGGCCTTCGTCCGTTCTTCGCGCCAAATACGACTCGCCGCAAGGCTATGAGCGGACCAAGCTTGTGAATGAAAAGGGCGAAAGTCATGTTCGGACGGGGGTGCGATACCCCCCATCTCCACCAACACTTTGCCAAAGCTTTCTCTAAAGGTTTTGCGAAGCGTGTAACCAGCTAAAAACAGCGGGTTACCATACACATCAATGCGTATCCATCATCGCCGCCGCGGCGGCTATCAAAAAAAAGAAGAAGGACCGGTCTATCGATATAACGAGGCCATTACGATCCCGGAAGTAAACATCATCGATGAAGAAGGAAAATTTCTCGGGACCATGCCAACCGAACGCGCCATCGCCTTAGCACGAGAACGCGGATACGACTTGGTCGAAGTTTCTCCAAAAGCCGTGCCGCCGGTATGCAAATTCCTGGACTTTGGCCAATTTAAATACCAAAAAGAAAAGGAGCTCCGCATCCAAAAGGCGCGCGCCAAAA
>DASTLG010000085.1:0-12446 GCA_035715245.1 Patescibacteria group bacterium | reverse complement strand
GTATTATAAAGGGCAGACCCAGCCGTTTACTCCCGAGGCCGGCGATAAGGAGATTTTGGATGTGATTGCGTTTGAAAAATCTCTGCTGGGAAAATATGAAGACACGACTGCCGCGGAAACCGCCCAGTTTATCAAAGGGTTTTTTGGATACAAAACTGTGGTTATTAAGGCGATCACAGATATGACGGACTTGAAAAAGGCTATCGCGAACGGGTATCCGGTGATGGTGCCTTCGGCTGGAAAACTTTTGGATAATCCAAATTTTCGAAACGGCGGACCGCTGTATCATATGCTGGTGGTGAAAGGCTGGACCAAGGATGGTCATTGGATCACGAACGATCCGGGAACCCGCAATGGATCCAATTTTCTTTACACGAACGACAATTTGTCGCATGCTATGCATGACTGGAACGGGGGAGATGTTGTCCATGGAACGCCGGTTGCGATCGTGATCATCCCAAATAAAAATTGATAATTTTTCGCTTGCTTTTATATGAGCAAACAGGCTGATCAGCCCGCCATGCGGGCGATCGCGTTCGTTGCGATTGTCCTGGTCGCAGTGATCGCGCTTATTTTTGTCTGGAAGCAGATGCCGTCGCGTGATTCGAATTCCGTGGTCCCGCCAACGCCGACCACAACGCCGGCGGTTCTCACGCCGGACGGACTCTCGAAAGCGGATTGTGAAGCCGCGCACGGGCATTGGACGGATTGCGGCAGTCCATGTCATGGAAAAAATACAGATACGTGTATTCAAGTATGTGAGGCGCAGTGTTTGTGCGGCGGAATTGCCGGCTGGCAATGTCCAAAGGATTTTACCTGCACGGATTATGATCCAGGCCCGAATGTTCCGGATGCGCTCGGGGTGTGCCGTAAAGGATCAAATCAGGCGACGAGCACGGATGCGCTTTTACGCGAAGCTCCGGCTGGTATGGTTTGCGGTGAACGGAATGCGATCTGTATTTCTCAACGTGTAAAAGATTCTCTGCTTTCAAATCCAATCATGGTTACGGGAACGGTGGTCGGCATTTTTGAAAATCAATTCCAGTGGAAATTGACGGATGCAACCGGAACACTGCTTGAGCAGGGTGCGATAACCGCGAGCGGAACGGCGGGTGACCTTTCAAATTTTCAAATTCGTCAGTTTTTTTCCTCGCTTCCGCATACGACATCCGGAATTTTGACGATCTTTGATTCATCGCCGAAAGATGGCCAGCCGATTTATACTCTTGCGCAACCGGTTCGTCTTCCGAATACCGTTCAAACCGTGAAGCTGGCGCTCTTGCCGAAAACGGACACGAATCGGCTTGATTGTTCAAAAACCATTATGGTGGAAGTGCCTATTGTAAAAACGGGATTGCCGGTCGAGGCCACAATCCAGCGTTTGTTGAACCTTCCGCCGCCGTCTGAAATTCAAAATGCGACAAGCGCCATTCCGGAAGGTACAAAACTCATTTCCGTTTCCCTGAATCAAGGCACGCTCTCACTCGTCTTTAGCAAAGAACTTGATGCGGGCGGATCTTGTCGCGTCGCGGCCATCAGCGCGGAAATTACCAATACAGCAAAACAATTTTCCAATGTGAAGAAAGTCGTGATTTCGGTTGAAGGAAAGACACCTGAGGAATCATTACAGCCGTAATATGTCCGCCTTTTTCTGGCGTGCGCTTCGGGCGTCCGGAATTGGCATTGTACTAGGATTCGCGTTCTTCGGGACCATGATTCGGTACCAGATTCTTGTTCCGCGTGTCTACGGGTTTTTTCAAGCAAATCCTTTTTCGGTCACATCTGTCTCGAATGTATTCGCCTGGGGTCGGGATGGATTTACGATAGATCCATCTCCGATTCGCGTGCTTTTTGTTGGTGATCTTATGCTGGATCGGAACGTGCGCGCGCGAACGGCACTGAGTAAAAATCCATTGTATCCGTTTGCGCATCTTCCAGAGCATTGGTTCTCGTCATTTGATTACGCCGTGGCAAATTTAGAAGGCCCGGTAACGGAAGAACGCCGGCCGCCGGAGAAAACAATTGATTTTCAATTCGATCCATCTGTGGTCGGCATATTGAAATCTGTCGGCATTCGAGCTGTTTCTCAAGCGAACAATCACACGTATGACCAGGGACTGATCGGATTTTCGGATTCTCGTACGCGACTTCAGGGTGGAGGACTTCTGGTTTTCGGCGACCAGATCCACGATGACGATCGCGCGCTTACGACTTCAACGATCCGCGGCGAACGATTCGCTTTTTTAGGGTTCAACGTAACGGATCGTGCGCTTGATCAGACCCAGGCGGCTCAAGAAATAAAAAAAGCTCGGGCAGAGGCTGATTGTGTGATCGTGATGATGCATTGGGGACAGGAATATCGCGATCGGCCAGAGCCGCAGACGCGATTGCTGGCTCATTGGCTGATCGATCAAGGCGCGGATGCCGTGATTGGCGGCCATCCGCATTGGGTGCAGGGGATTGAATCCTATCACCATCATCCGATTCTCTATTCGCTTGGGAACTTTGTTTTTGATCAGGATTTTTCCATACCGACAAAGCAGGGATTGGCGGTTGAATTGGATTTTTCCGCAAAACAAATCGTTCTTCAGTTGATTCCCATCCAAATTGATTTGAGCCAGCCGCGTGTGTTAGACGGGAAGGAAAAAGAAATTCGATTGGAATCGCTGGCCGCGATTTCAGATCAAAATCTTGCCGAGCAAATCAAATCCGGAACGGTTGTATTTTCTCCGTAATTCGGTTTCGGATCAGTTTAAGGTACAAGGATTTACAAAAGAATCTAATTGTGTTTACCTATCATCAGCTCGTTTCCACGGAGGGTGAACATGCCGCACAACGCGCCTCACGAATTCTTCGAAAAAGATCGCGTCGCCATGGGATTGCTTTTGGGGGTCTTGAAACCGGAAGGATTTGAGCTCGCTGACTTTTCCCATGTTGAGGAGGCGGGCGTTGAACGGATCGAATTTTTTCATGACGGGTGGAGATATGAGCTTTTGCTCGGACGGCCGAACCCCGAGGATCTGACTTCCACTTCATCTTTCGGGCTCTGCGTGACCAATCCCGAAGCCTGTTCCTGTTGGCTGGGAACGGTTGAGTTTCGTCCGTTTGGCGCACCGGATTTGACCTGGTGTTTCTCGCTCTGCGAAGACGACGGGTACCAAGGGCCAGCCCCAGAGGGGATGCCGGTCGTCGGCAAGGATGGTATTTCGAATCTGAGTGAAGAGGCGGCGCTCGATGCCGTTCGTCGGATGATCGTCTTTTTCAAATCTGCCCGGGTGTGAATCTTTGACCGCGTCCACTGGATGCGGTTTTTATTAGATTATTTTTTATGTCGTGAACTGGATGCTCTTTCTTGCTGTTTTCTTTAATTCGACGTATGCTCATCAGTCTCGCTCTTTCCATCTCCAAAAGAAAGGAGGGCCGTCAATGGCCGAATTGAACGTGACAGCCGGATCGACCGATGTCCGCGCGCGGGAATTGAGCAATTTTCAAATTCGTCCATTTGAATTTGATCGAGTAACTATCAAATCTCCTGAGGGCGGGATTCAGGGTATCAAATATCCGCCTGGGCATCTATTGAGGGAAGAGGCATTTGCTTCGGCTGGGTTTAAAGCAAAACGTTTGGGTGAACAAGCGGAGCGGAAATTCGTGTGGTGGAATGAAGGGGTGATTCCGTATGGGTCGCATGCGCATCGAACGCTTATCAAGCACATGATTGTCGCGAGTTTTACCCAGAATCCATATGCATATGCCGTTCTTCATTCAACGCGCGGATTGACGCTCGTTCATGATACGGGAATCCCTGATCCGCCGAACGCGTCTCTCCCTCGCGAAGAATTCTGTCGGATTCTTACGGATCTTCGCGAACGGGAAGATCTCCAAACGTTTTCCCAGTCCATGAGTTTGCTTTACGGCGGATTGAAATCGAGTCTTGCAGATATTCAGGCCGCGGCCAAGGTTATCGAAATCGATGGAATCGAAGGATATTACACGGCCGCCGCCCGCTATGGACAGCACACGGCGCTCGTTCTGACGACGGCGCATGTTCGACGTAATCTCTCAAATGGTTCCTATCCGCCGGATCCGAGAGTGGATGAACAGGTCCGGCTCGCGCTCCGTATGCACGGAATCCTGACGGATTAATGACTTTTTCCCCGCCGCTTTGGCGGGCTTTTTGTTTTTCCTGGAAGACTTGTCAAAATTCCTCTAAGCCAGTAGGATAATCCACGAAAAAGTTCATCGTGAGCCAACGCATCGCATGCGGGTATCGTATAATGGCTATTACCACAGGTTTCCAACCTGTTGACGCGGGTTCGATTCCCGCTACCCGCTCCAAAATGAAAAACGCCCCAACGGGTGTTTTTCATTTTGGAAAATAATATGATAGGTTACAGGCAGTTCCTTCGTGGAGGCGATCAATGGCCGAAACAAAGCAACCCATGGTTTCGAGCACCGCCCCGGCCACAGGCAAAGTGAATTCGGTTAGCTGGCATAACGAGGCCATTTTTCAGAAACACCTCCGTTCGGTTGTGCTGCCGCCATTGCGTAAAACTCTCGCGGAAATTCCAAGTCCTCCTTTTCCGCGACATTCATCGTCAAAGTAGGATTTGGATTTTAACATTCTCTATTCTAATTACCCCGCCAAAATACTCCGGGGAGTTTTTTTCTTGGAAGGACACCAGAAAACCGTTGAGATAAATTATACCCCAGATGCTTCGATCATCTCGCGAATATCATGCGGCATGGTGGCGGATAATTTTTCCATTTCTCCTTCGCCTAAATGCCGTCCGAGCACAAAGAAAACGCTTTGAATCACGGTTTCGATATTTTCGGACATTGAGAGGTTTGGAAGTTCTTTTCGGACGTGTTCAATAAATTCCTCGCGTTTCATTTTTTTTGGCGTCTGTTCTGGATCCCAGCCTTCATAATAAAATCCGCGGACCAGCATTGGGAGTTGAGCTCCAAAATGAATGGCTTCATGAAGAGGAAGCCGATCGCGGAGCACGTGCAACACCGCACGGAGCGCCTGATAAGCTTGTCGTGCATGTGTTTTCCAGCCCAGCGCTTCATCGATTTCTTTCAGAATTTCTGCGGTTTTCTGCAGGGTGGGTTCAAATTCCGTCATGAATTCTGATGCCATACGCTTCTACCTTAAGAGCGTAACAGCTCTTATTCAAGCTGAAGCATATGTTTTCCATTTTGTGATTAGCGGTTCCGCGGCCGACGTCGATGACCCTGTCTTGAGCGGCCGGAATAGGCGCGTGCATGATGATTGTGAAATGGCCGTCCTGATTGAGACGCCTGAAAAACCGGCTGAGTCTTAGGAATGATTTTATGCGGAGGAAGTTCCGGCAATTTTGTGACCGGCAGATTCATCCGGATGATGCGCTCGATATCGCGTACGTCGCGCTGTTGATCAGGCGTTGCGAATGAGATTGCGCGGCCTGAGCGACCCGCGCGTCCTGTGCGTCCAATCCGGTGAACATAATCTTCTGCATGATCCGGCAAATCAAAATTTAAGACCAGTTCGATGCCGGTTACATCAATGCCGCGAGCCGCAATATCCGTCGCCACGAGCACGCGATATTTACCCATTTTAAATCCTTGAAGCGCTTCTTTGCGCTGACTGAGCGATCGGTTTGAATGAATCTCAGTGGCCTGGTGACCCATACCTCGGACCGCTTGGGCAATGCGTTTTGCGCCATGCTTGGTCCGTGAAAAAACGAGAACCGACCCGTGGTGATCAGCGAGCAGTTTATCCAGGAGACGCAGTTTATCTTCTTTTTTTACAAAGAAGAGTTCCTGTGTGATCCGTTCCGCAGTTGTTCCGGCGCGGGCAATTTCAACACGGACCGGCAGTTTCATGTAAGAATTTGCTATTTTAACAATTTCAGCCGGCATGGTCGCGGAAAAAAGCATGGTTTGCCGTTCTTTCGGCAAAGCGGCCAGAATGCGATTGATTTGCGGAGCGAAGCCCATGTCCAGCATGCGATCAGCTTCATCCAAAACAAGCACACGGATGTCGCTTAAATTAAGCGTGTGCTGATCCAAGTGATCGATTAAACGGCCGGGGGTTGCAATAAGGACATGCGGACGATTGCGAAGCGCTTGCAATTGAATATGCATGGAAGCGCCGCCGATCAAGAGTGCCGTGCGAAGACCGATCGGGCGACCGATTTTCTGCAACGTTTCGTCGACTTGCATGGCTAACTCTCGTGTCGGCAGAATGACGAGCCCGCGGCCCTTCTGAATTGCCAGTTGCTGAATCAGGGGAACGCCAAAAGCCAGGGTTTTGCCCGTGCCGGTTTGGGCAATACCCATAACATCCTTGCCTTCAATCGCAATCGGAATCGATTGCCGCTGAATCGGTGTTGGAATTTTGTATTTAAGTTTATCGAGAATCTCGAGCAGGCTTGGAGAAATGCCTAATCCGTAAAATCCCGGTTCGAGCGGAGTTGTATTCGTCATAAATTATGTGACCCGTCTCCTTCAGGGTCACTTAACAGAGACGCTCATGAGGCTCGAGTCTGATCCAAAAATGGACCTTATAGGCGCAGATTAGCAGAAAAATGAGGTTTTGTCAATCCTTTCAGTTTCCTTCCTTTATTCCGTCACTTCTAAAATCGCTGTTTTTAAATAGCGCCCTTCTGGGAATGCCAGGCGCTCAGCATGATCAACCGGCTGGATGATCCATTCAAGGAGCCGGGCATTGCGATTTGCCCGCCCAGCGGCAATCCGAAGAAGCGAGCGAAACGCTTCCGGCTCAAGGCGGCCAGAGCAGGAACTTGTTACGAGAATTCCGCCTGGATCCAGCTGTTTCAAACACGCGGCATTGAGGTCGGTATAGGCCTTTACGGCTTGTTTTAGATGTCGTTCAGACTTTGCGAATGCCGGCGGATCGCAGATAATCAAATCATATGGTCCTTCGGGGAGCGATGTTTCCTGCATCAATTCCATAACATCTGCTTCTAAGAATTGACAGCGGGATTCGTTTTCCGGATCAAACCCGTTTATTTCAAAATTTTTCTGCGCGAGTTCGAGCGCGGCATGGGAAACATCAGCCGTTGTCACAAATGAAGCCCCGCCTTTTATGGCGTGTACACTAAACGCTCCGGTATACCCGAATAAATTCAGCACGCGTTTGTTATGGGCATAACGGCCGGCGGCTAAACGCGCATTTCGCTGATCAAGGAAGAACCCGGTTTTTTGTCCATTTAAAACATCTGCAAGAAACGTGATTCCTGCTTCTTTGAAGGGGATAGGTCCGACGAACGATCCATGGACAATGCCTGTCGGCTGATCTGCTAATCCTTCTAGGCGTCGCACGTCGAGATCGGATCGTTCAACAATAGCCGCTGGATGAAAGGCGGATGTTAATGCAGAAACAATCGTGTTCCGAAAACGATCCATTCCAGCGGTATGCAGTTGAAACACGAACGTCTCATCATACCGATCAACGATCAATCCAGGGAGGCCATCGGCTTCGGCGTGCACTAATCTGTATCCGTTTGTTTCCGGCGGCAGGCGCGACTCTTTCCATGCGGCAAGCTGCCGGAATTTTTTTGAAAAAAATAACTCATCGATCAATTCATTCGGATCGCGTGAAAGTATGCGGACTCTGATAGACGTCTTTCCATTCCACGTGCCGATGCCGAGCGGCTCTGCCTGAGCGGATTCGATCCGCACGAGATCGCCTGATTGGCCGTGGTGATCCTGCGCGATCGCTTCAGAAAAAATCCACGGATGACCCGCTTTGATGGGCACGTCTTTTCCTGGTTTGAGTTTAATGACGGGATACATAAAAGGCTGATAGGCGGCTAGGCGGTAGCGAAGAATTATCTACAAACCTAATCGGCTAACAGCCTCTTTAAAATTTATTTTGTTTCTTTATGAGCTGTATGCTTGCGGCACGTGTTGCAAAATTTCGAGAGCTCGAGGCGTCCCTTTAATTTTTTATTTTTTTGCGAATGGTATTTCACCTTTTTGCAGACCGAGCAGGCTAATTTGATTAAATTATCTTGAGACATAATCGTTAGGGAAAATCAGAATCCAAATTCACAAATGCCCAACATGGAGAAGAAAAAGCTGGAGCCGACGGTCGGGCTTGAACCGACGACCTGCGGTTTACAAAACCGCTGCTCTACCGGCTGAGCTACGTCGGCACAGGCGAAAGCGATGGAAGAATAGTATGAAATAGGGAAAACGTCAATAATCCGGATAAAAAAGAGCTGGCTTTGCGGGCCAGCGAAAAATTAGAAGGTCAGGTTCAAGACAGCTCCACCCACCGTCGGAAGGAGCAAAACATGCGGGCGTTCCGTGGCGGGTTTCCCGTACGCTTTGATGAGAGCCAAGGTTCCTGCTGTGAGAGCGGCCGCGCTCCCGATTGCCAAACAGGCGACTCCTAGGTCACGTTTGACTTCGAAGGTGGAGATTTCGGAGGAGAGGTCGCACGATGGGCAAGTTAGCCGGCGATCCTTCAGGTCTCCATAATCGCCGTAGGCCGAACCTTCGAGTCCGGCACCCATGACGGCGACGGCGAGTCCAGCCGCACCGATTACGATCGGCAGTTTGTATTTCTGCCAAACCAGCTGAAACCCGCTCGGCGGCTTCGCGGGTGCAGGGGGCGCCGCGACGATAGGCTGGACTGGTTTGGGCGCAACCGGGGTGACTGGCGCCGGTGATTTGGACGGAGCCTGGGGCGGCTGAATGCGCTTCATAGCGTCCATGGTCCGCTCGATTCGCACGATATCCCTGTAGACCTGCGCCGCATCCGGCGGATCCGTCAGTAGGTAGGTTTTGTAATGCTCGAGCGCTTCCGGATAACGCTCGAGGCGGTCGAGACAGCGCCCGATGTCGTATTCGAGCATCGGAATAGGATGCTGTGCCTGAGCGACTTTGAACTCTCGCAAGGCGTCTTCATATAAACTTTTTTCATAGAAAACGCGGCCAGCTTCGTAATGCCGCCTTGCCGTTTCCGCGCTTGGGGCGACATCTGCTGTGTTGTATGTCGGCTCTTCCTTTTTTTTCGCCGCGACCGGCTTTTTCTTTTCACCGGACGCATACCCGTGTGCGCACAGGAACGCGCTCAGGATCGCGAGGCAGAACGTTTTTTTCATCCCAGCCCTCCTCCAGGCAGGTTTTTGGTCAAAAGAGCAATGGTTACTTATAGCGAAAAAAGCCGATTTTGTCAAGCGTAACCCGACCGTTTTCTTGCTGACCTTGCTCCCAAAAATAAAAGGATAACAATGCAACCATGGACAAAAAAAAGAAAAAAATTACTGAGCCAAAAATGCCGCCAGAACCGGGCAAGGGACTTGAAGAATGGGAACGGGAAATTGTCATTGAAGGCGACCAATTCGATGAGGCAGATATCGAAGCGCTTGAAACCGCGCCAGCCGAAGAACACGACGTGGTTCAGTTTTTTGAAAAGCCGATTGTGGCGAATCAGGATCAGATTCCAGAAGGAATGGAAACGGCGATTCGTGAGGATGACGTCTTCGAAGTCGGAGGCCAGGATGAAGAAACGGGCGAGGATTAAAAAAACGCCCAAGGACGGGCGCTGAATTTTTGTTATTCGCTGGTCGTGTGTCCATGCGGGCGATAAAGGTGGTGCGTGCAGATGTAGTCATGGATTTCGGCGGGGACGAAACTGGCTGCCTCGTTAAATCGGCCTTCTCGATACAGCTGGCGGATTTGGCTCGAAGAAAGTTCGACAAGGTTTTTTGCGCCGGCCAGATACCGATGCGGCTGCTGGACATACCATGGATTGTCCAGATCCGGATTGTATCCGGGTCGCGGCAGAGTAATGAAAACGGCGGCACGTTTCAGCTCTTCGCCTCCGCGCCAGGACGAAATCGAATTCGCCACGTCCATACTGACCATGAAAAAGAATCGATGCTGGTCAGCGAACGGTTCGCACGAAAGACGCAGAAGCGTGTGCCGCGTATCGTTGCTCAACTTGTGATCAAGTTCATAGCCGAAAAATCGGATTTGATGATCGAGGGTCTGGAGCAAGCGGCACATGGCGGCACGGTGGCGTGCTGGCGTGAGCTGTTTTCGACTGTCATAAGCCGGCATGAACCAGACTTCTTCGATGCCGAGATTGCTGTCGAGGACGGCCTTTGCGGCCGCCACATGGCCATTGTGCGGCATATCGAACGAGCCGCCGTAAATCGCGACGCGCTTCTTGTCTCCGTGGGTCGCATAGATATCAGCCCGCCGTTCGATTTTGAGAAGTGTTTCTCTGATCGATTCTGCGAGGGAGACGCTATGTCTCGCGGTCCAGGCAAGGAGCGCCGCGGCAAGATCACCGGCTTCTTCGGTGCGGCCCGCATGGGAGAGTGCTCGAACAAACTCCAGCGCTTCTCCCAGGATATCATCGTCGCTCGCTTGATCGGACGTTGGTCCAAAATGGACCTCGAACGACTCTCGGGCGAGAGCGCCCAATTCCGCAAGCGTCGATTGATCATTGATGGCAAGGATCCGCTTTCTTCGGTCTTCTGCAGAGTTCATGATTCCTCCGTGCTGTGGTCAAAGAACAGAAATTCAGATTTAGCATTTTTTTTCGTCTTTGTCAATCGGAAAGCCTCTTCTTCTAAGGGTTGACTAAGGCGTCTTTTTTTGATAAAAGATCATTTGCTCTTTGACTTGCGGAGGAGCCTCATGAAGAGCATTCCCGTGGTGCAGATCGCGGTTGGATCCTCGAGTCCTCACAAGATAGACGCCGTGCAACAGGCGGCTTCGAAATTTTTTACGGCATGTGGGATATCGAATTGTCCGGCAAAATCCGGCGTCGGTATTCAGCCGATTGGACTTGAAGAGACGCTGAAGGGCGCTCAAAACCGCGCACTCGCCGCTGCTCAAAAATTTCCGAATGCGATCTGTGTGGGAATTGAGAGCGGAATCGTGAAAATGGGTCTGCATTGGTTTGATATTGCCGTAGTTGTTGTCCGTCGACATGAAACCGAATCCGTGAGCGTGTCGGCAGGAATCCGTCTCCCGGATGAGTGCGTAAGCGAAGCGATCCAGCGCGGATTGGAACGGACGACTGTTGGTTCTGTGGTCGCTGAATTTTATCACGGTGATGAAACCGATCCGCATACGCGTCTATCTCGCGGAAAAGTTACACGGATGCAGACGCTGACCGAGGCGGTGTTCCTTGCTTTTTCGCAGATCAAATTTCCGGTAGGATTCTGCATCGGGGATTTAGAGGGAAATCAATAAATTTTTCTGCCTCACGCGCGTGAGGTTTTTTTGATAAAAGACGAGGAGCTTTTTCTATGATAATCTTTATAGATGATATGGAGAGAGTAAACGAGGCGAACGGGAATCAAAATTTAAAAGAGCAATTTCGGGAAGCGAATGAAAAGCGCGATTATTCCGTTTATACATGGCTCATGGATGCGGCTCTTGAGGCAAAAGCAAAATCCATTTTTCCCTACATTGATGCAGAAGAAGGCGATGTGATTGTTGATGCCGGATCAGGCACGGGTGCGCTCGCTGAATTGGCGGCCCGAGCCTTTCGCGGAACGGAAGTGTATGCGCTGGATATTTCCCATGAGCTGAGAACCCGAGCACAAGAAAAACAGGCGCTCATCCATCTCGCTTATGGAGATGCATCGGAACAGGTTTTTCCGGAGAACAGCGTCAAGGTGAAGTATTATTCAACAAGCGGTCACGAAATCGAATCTTTCGGCGGAGCCGGCAGAATGCGCGCGGCGATGGAATCGACCTGGCGTGAACTCGTTCCAGGCGGACGAGTGATTGTGCGGGATTTTGCCAAGCCGTCTTTTTCTGGTCCGGTTTATCTTCAGATTTTAAGCCAAGTGGGCTTGCCGCATGCGCCAGCTGATGCTTCACCCGAGATGATTGATTATAATAAATTATCAACCTCGGCGCTTTTGGAGCGATTTCAGCATGAATTCGGCGGCGGAGGCCGTTTTACTTATGAGAATGTTCTCATTGGCGGCGTTCATTATTTTAAGATGAGCGCTGAATGGGCGCACGAATTTTATTTACGAAAGGATTATACGGGCAACTGGCATCAAGAGATTCAAGAAAAATATACGTATTGGTCCCCGGAAGAGGCACGTGCTCTTTTAGAGGAGCTTGGATATGAACATGTGCAGGTGATTCCGGATCCGAATGACTGGATTATAAAAAACCGACTTGAAGGGAGAGTCGCGTTATTTTCTAAAAAAGGAAAGACGCTTATCCCGATGCCGTTTCCGCCGACGCATATGATCGTGGTCGGCGATAAACCAAAAGAAAAAATTTCTGAATCACGGAATCGCGCTCCTTTGCCGGAGGTCAATTACCGAACAGTGCTTTCGCGAATCCAGATCCATCCGGCTGAACAGCGACTCACGATTGATGATCGGACGTTTGCGCTTGCGGATGTGCCGCCATTCCGCGGGCAGAAAAAAATCGGATACGTTCTTTCCGGA
>DASTLG010000084.1:0-17043 GCA_035715245.1 Patescibacteria group bacterium | reverse complement strand
CCATTACGTGCCACGCTGGAAAAACTCGAACTGACGGTGGCTCCAACGCCTCAAGCTAAAGAACAGATACGGCTTAAGCAGATCAAGCGGCATATTGAACAAGTACGCGTGCTGGCGCTGAAAAATAAACCGCAAGTAACGGCGCAGACAAAGATTCTCCTGAATGATTTGAATACCGTAAAAGAAGCCGTTCAAGCAAGTGCGTCAAATACAACCTCCACGAATGCGGCTGATAACGAACAAATTCTGCAGGATAACGTAGTCCTTGATCAGGAAGAGCTTGCGGATATTGCAGATCAGCAAAAAACCATTGATTCGAGTTCGTCTGAGGAAAAACGCATGGTGGACCAGATGCTGATTGATCAAACAACGCGCATTGAAGCCCATGTGGATCATTTGATTCAGCATCGGCAGAATAAAACTGGATCGATTAATGATGAAACGGGGTTTGATACGGAAGGTTTGGATTCGACAACGTCTGTCGAGGGGGTTGTAAATGGCACGAGTACGACATCATCCGCATTTAGCCAATAAGGAGGAAAAATTTTTCCGCGTATTTCCTTCTTGGCAAAAGTGAATAAAATGCGATACGCTGGCGACATGCTGAAATTTTGGAATTCCCTTCATCGGAAGCAGGAATTGTTCAAACCGCTTCATGATCAGCGGGTCGGATTATATACGTGCGGGCCAACGGTTTATCATCCCGCAACGATCGGGAATTTACGATCTTATCTTTTTGAAGACGTGCTGAAACGCGTCCTCATTTTTTTTGGCTATACGGTAACGCATGTCATGAACATTACGGATGTCGGCCATCTGGTGAGCGATGCTGATGAAGGGGAAGATAAGATTGAACGCGAGGCCAAAAAATCCGGCAAAGACGCCTGGGCGTTAGCGCGAGAGAACGAGGCGCTCTTTTTGGCGGATTTGAAAAAATTGAACATTATTCCGGCAAACATTCTGCCACGGGCGACCGAGCACATCCAGGAACAGATTGACCTCATAAAAATTCTCGAAGAGAAAGGATATACATACCGCACAAGCGATGGCATTTATTTTGATACATCGAAGTTTCCGTCTTACGGGCGCTTGTCCGGACAGAAACTTGAAGAAAAAAAAGCCGGCGCACGCGTCGCACAAAATGACGAAAAAAAACAAGCATCGGATTTTGCTCTTTGGAAATTTTCACCAAAAAAGGCGAAGCGCCAAATGGAATGGGAAAGCCCATGGGGCGTTGGTTTTCCGGGCTGGCATATTGAGTGTTCGGCCATGTCCGTCAACTATTTAGGTCAGCCGTTCGATATCCACTGCGGCGGCATCGATCATTTGACGGTCCATCATGAAAATGAAATAGCGCAATCAGAAGCGGCCTTTGAAAAACCGCTGGCGAATTATTGGATGCATAATGATTTCTTACTGGTAGATGGAAAACGCATGGGGAAATCAGAAGGAAATGCTTATACGCTTGACGAGGTTATCGCAAAAGGATTTGACCCGCTTGCCTATCGTTTATTCTGTTTAGGGGCGCAGTATCGATCAAAGCTGAATTTTACCTGGGACGGATTGGAAGCGGCGCAGCATACCCTAGAAAAATTACGCGAAGAAGCGCGTCGATTATCAGACGGTGTCGAACCGTCAGAAACATTTCTCTCTGCGTTTAAATCCGCACTTGAAGACGACCTGAATTCACCGGTCGCACTTGCGGTTGTCTGGGATTTATTAAAATCGGATGAGTCGGCTTCTGTGAAGGGCGCAACTCTTTCGTACATGGATACGGTTTTAGGTCTTGGATTGGGGGAGCTGGTTGGAAAACGCGTCCAGGCGCCAGCGAATATCGTTCTCCTCGCCAAGGAACGTGCGAGCGCCCGAGAAGCGAAGGATTGGAAACGTGCCGATGCTTTACGGGTGGAGATTGAGCGTGCCGGTTGGAACATAGAGGATAAGAATCGCGGGGAATTTGATTTGGTTCCAAAGCGGAAAATTTAGGAATTGGAATCGCACCCCTTTGGTTTTTCTGCTATACTTCCCGCATGTCTGACGGAGGTTTTTTAAGCGATACGGGCCAACCGAGTTCAGAAAAGCTCGCTGAATCAGCTTTATCTGTGCAGCCGGAGAATCTGAATCCGGAGTCTGTCCTCGCAAATTCGGAAACTGGTTCTTCTGAGCCTGTATCTGCGGAGGCGGGAACGGATTTTTTTGTCCAAGAACCAGGCTCGGAAGAGTCTCTGCCGCCGCTTACGGCAAACGAGGACGAAACGGCTCAAGCAGAACGAACCGCTGAACAGGAAATCGCACACGTGGAAGCGCAGGAACCTGAGCCGATGTTAGCAGCGGCGGAAGAAGGGAAACTTGATTTGCCGCCTGGCGAACCAGAGCGGCTGATGAAAGAAATGGCCGAAGAAAAAAGTCCTCTGCAGGTTGAAGTTGAGCGCATTTTGGAAGATGGATTAGAAACGTATTATTCACATTTGACGGAAAAAGAGCGCTTTCTGTTTCTTGAGACGGAAGGAATGGCCGTCAAGCAAATTTTAGAAGCTATTTATCATAAAAAAAATGGCAAGCGCGAAAAAGTTATTCTGGAATCAGTGACGCGCTGGTTTAAATCGCTTCCTCGGACCAGTATTCCATTTCTTGACGGTGAGACGAAGCGGAAAGCTAAAGCTGTTTTTGATTATGCCCAGGCGGTAGAAACCGCTCCTGAGGCACTTGCGTAACATGTTCTTTTCCTTCCTCCAGGTTTCTTTTTTGCCTTCGAATACGATTTTTTCGGACGCATGGAATTTTGTGTATGATCCGGGTCTTTTGCCGTTTATTTTTTTAATTCTGTATTTTGTCTTTGCGGTCCTTATTTTATTCGCGATTCGCGCGCTCTTGCGGCGGCGCATGAATCTTCTTCAGGCATTCCACACAAGCGTTCTTTTAATCCGCGTTCCAAAAGAGCTGAAGAAGGAGGATATGAATGCGGAAAAATCCCAGCAGCAGATTCAAGAAATGATCGGTCACATGGAAACGGTGTTTGCCACCATCGGATCACTAAAGGCTTCAAAAGGCGTGCTTGCCTGGTTTTTAGGCCGAGCGGATACGTTTTGTTTTGAGATCGTGGCGCATAAAGACAAGATTTCGTTTTATGCGGCTGTTCCAAAAAAGTTCCGCACATTCATGGAAGAGCAGATTCATGCCCAATATCCAAATGCCGAAATCGAGGAAGCTCCGGATTATAATATTTTTTCGCCGACCGGCATTGTCCTTGGAAGCTATGTGACTTTTCGAAGGCAGAATTTTTTTCCGATCCGTACCTACCGGAAATTAGAAACAGATTCGCTGAATTCTTTGACAAACGCTCTTGCAAAAGTTGAATCAGGCGATGGAGCGGCGATTCAATACACGGTCCGCAGCGCCCGATCTTCCTGGCGGAAAGAAGGTCTACGGATCGCGAAAGCCATGCAGCAGGGAAAAAAATTATCGCAGGTTTCGCGCGGAGATATTCTTTCAGGTGTTGGTTCAGAATTGAAAAGCATTGCGGCGGCGGCAAAACCGAAAGATCCGAACAAGCCGGTTACGGAACCGTATCGCTTATCGCCACTTGAGGAAGAAATGGTAAAAGGACTAGAGGAAAAGGCGGCGAAAGCCGGGTTAAACGTTAATATTCGGATTGTTGTTTCGGCGCAAAATCCGGCAAAGGCTCAGCAGTATTTAAATGATATTTTGAATGCCTACGGACAATTCAATATTTACGAATACGGCAACAGCTTCAAGAAAAAAATGCCGTATTTTCAGTCGGCGCTCATTCGCTCTTTTATTTATCGGCAATTTAGTCATGCGCATCAAACGATTTTGAATGCAGAAGAGGCGGCATCGGTTTATCATTTTCCTCTACCGGTAACGGATACGCCGAAGATTAACTGGCTGCTTTCGCGCAAGGCGTTGCCGCCCAGCAATCTGCCGAACGAAGGACTGGTTCTCGGATATGCGGATTATCGGGGACATCGATATGATGTGCGTATTAAATCCGCGGATCGTCGCCGTCACATGTATGTCATCGGTAAATCCGGGACTGGTAAAACGGAGTTTTTGAAGGGCATGGTTCAGCAGGATATTGAACAGGGGCGCGGCGTTTGTATTATTGACCCTCATGGAGATCTTGCGGACGAGGCGCTTACATTTGTTCCGAAAGAGCGGGCGGAGGACGTTATTTTCTTTGATCCGTCGGATTTTGAGCGTCCGATCGGATTAAACATGCTCGAATTTGATCCTCGCTATCCTCAGCTGCGCACATTTGTGATCAATGAAATGCTCAAGATTTTTGATAAGTTATATGACCTGAAAGCGACCGGCGGTCCGATGTTTGAAACGTACATGAGAAATGCCATCCTGCTCCTTATGGATGATCCTGAATCCGGGCAAACGCTCATGGATATTCCGCGGGTGTTAGCTGATGAAGATTATCGAAATTATAAATTGTCTAAGTGCACCTCAGCGGAGGTGAAAGATTTTTGGACAAAGGAAGCGCTCAAGGCAGGCGGAGAAGCAAGTCTGCAGAACATGGTTCCCTATATTACCTCCAAGCTCGCATCTTTTATCTATAACGATTACATGCGGCCGATTGTTGGACAGCAGAAAAGCGCGTTCAATCTGTTTGACGCCATGAATGAACAAAAGATTATCATTTTGAAACTGCCGAAAGGGCAGATTGGGGATTTGAACGCGTATCTTCTCGGTATGATCATGATCGGAAAGATTTTGGACGCGGCGCTGAAGCGCGGAGAAATGCCGCCCGAAGAACGAAAAGATTTTTTCCTTTATGTTGATGAATTTCAAAATTTTTTGACGGATTCGATCACGTCCATTTTGTCTGAAGCGCGTAAATACGGACTCTGCCTCGTTATGGCGCATCAATTTATCGGCCAGTTAACGATCGGCGCCGGGAAGGATACGACGATCCGGGATGCGATTTTCGGCAACGTCGGCACGATGCTCATCGGCCGGATCGGCATGGAGGATGCGGAATTTTTAGCAAAGGAATTTGTTCCCGTGTTTACAGAATTTGATTTGGTGAATGCTGAAGCGTACACATTTAATATTAAATTATTGATTGATAATCAGGCATCGCGCCCGTTTAATATTCACCCCGTGCGCCCTCGGCATGCGGCCTCGAGTGAATTGGCAAATATGGTTCGAGAGCTTTCGCGTTATAAATACGGACGCAAGCGGGAGCTCGTTGAATCGGAAATGACGGAACGACGTGCCGTTGCCCTTGAACAAGAAGACGAAGAAGAGGATTGGTTTGATCCAGAACCGGTTAAAAAAGATCGTGACGAATCGGAAAACGAAATCGAGGAAGAATCAGAGCATCCGGATCGCGTCTTTGAAAATGAAGAACCTGAGTCAGGAAAGGCAGAACCTCCTGAAGATCAGCTCGACCAACGCGTTACGCAAGAATAATAAACCAGCAAAAAAATAAAAATAAAAATAATATGATCCACGAAGATCAACAGCCAACAGAGGAAAAACTCGGGCTTGCCGGAAATGAAACGAAGTTTGCCCTCGCGAGACGCGTTATTCATAAAATACGAGAACAGCTGGAAGGACTTGAACTTTTGCTGGATGGCGCGGAAGCGAATGTTGATTTTGATTCGCTGATAAAAGAAACGAATGATATTTTGTCGCCGGTATTAGAGAAGCAGATTATTGAGGGCGTTTTTGACGGGGAAAATATGGTTGGAGAAGACGGAAAACAGTATTCAGTTCCTCCGAATTATGCATCAAAATCCAAGCTTGTAGAGGGCGATCTTCTTCGATTGACGATTGATACGCGCGGACGATTTATTTTCAAACAACGCGGACCAATCGACCGTTTGCGGCTTATGGGCACGCTTTCGCAGGATGATCAGACGCAGAATTGGTATGTCCTTGCGGAAGGGCGGCGTTATCGGCTGCTTGGCGCCGCCGTTTCCTACTTTAAAGGCGAGCCGAACGATGAAGCGGTTGTCCTTATTCCAAAAGGAGCGCCGTCAAAATGGGCTGCTGTGGAAAATATTATTAAAAAAAATTTGGCTGAGGGGAAGTGGGAATAGGATGACCGCTATGCCGCATGATTTATTTCATTTGGGAATAAAGGCACTTATCCAAAATGCTGAAGGCAAGATTTTGCTGTTGCGAGTAAATCCCGCTGAATTAAAAAAATTTTCTGGTGAGCCGTACTGGGATATTCCAGGCGGCCGCATTCATCAGGGTGAATCCATTGAAGGGGCTTTAAAGCGGGAAGTTTTTGAAGAAACCGGTTTAACTGTTACATCGCTGGAATCTTTTATTATGGTTCTTTCACCCATTCGAATTCCCGTTGAAAAGGGAACCGTAGGCTTGGTTCTTTCGATTTATCTCTGTTCAGTTGCTCATTCAGATTCCGTTGTCATCAGCCCGGAGCACACAGAGGCGAGATGGTTTAATCCGATTGAGGCGGCGCGTTTGCTTGAAATAAAATATCCAAAAGAATTTACAGAAAAACTGGAACGTGCGGTTCCAGCTCCTTCATCCGCCGGCCGAAAATAAATGAGACTTGCCCGCAGGAATACGTCCGGGTATTGTGCTTTTGTTTATCCTTATACCTTTGCGGTATGCCAACGTTAAGCCAGAAATATCGTCCAAAAACATTTGCCGAAATCACGGGTCAGAATCATGTTACCGAAACTCTGCGCAAAGAGGTAGAAACACAGACGCTTGGGCATGCGTATCTTTTTTCTGGTCCGCGCGGCATCGGGAAAACAACAACGGCGCGCGTCTTTGCGAAGGCCTTGAATTGTGAACATCCGCAGAATGGTGAGCCATGCAATGCTTGTGTTTCATGCCTGGCGGCAAATAATGGTCAAAGTTTGGATATTATTGAACTCGACGCCGCCACACATACCGGCGTAGACACGGTGCGCGAGGCTATTGTGGAGCATGTTCGCTTTTCTCCTTTGCAGGGAAAGCGAAAGATTTATATTTTGGACGAAGTTCACATGTTCTCTTCTTCCTCGTGGAACGCTTTGCTGAAAACGCTGGAAGAACCTCCGTCATATGCATTTTTTATTCTCGCGACGACGGAATGGCACAAGGTTCCGGCCACGATTATTTCCCGATGCCAGCGATTCGAATTTAAACGCGTTTCGCCCGAAATCATGACAAAGCGCCTTACGGACCTCGCGAAACAGGAAGGATGGGAGGTGGATCCTGAGGTGATCCAACTGATCGTGACGCGGGCGGATGGATTTGTTCGCGATGCGGAAACGCTTCTCGGCCAACTTGGATCTCTTGGAGAAGCAAAAGTGGATGCTGCGCTGGCGAGTCTGGTGATTCCGCCGTCCCACCTTCCGCTGGCGGCTCATTTGTTATCGCTTTGGGCGGATCGCGATCATGCCGGAGCGCTCAAGGAAATCGAACGGCTTTTTGATGAAGGGGTGGCTCTTTTGCCGCTGTTTGATGATTTAATCACGATTATCCGCCGACTGCTTTCAGCCACAGCAGATCCTCAGGCGAGAGAAAAATGGATCAATGGAGCGGAAGATGATCGAGCCATGGCAGAAATTTTGGAGCGCTTTTCACCCGCTGAATTAAGCGATTTGGCTTTGCTTCTATTAGAACGTCGTCGTGATGTGAAGTCCGGCGTGGACCCGTTATTTGCCCTGGAATTAGCTTCCACGGCGGCGGCATGCGGATTATTGAAACATGTGAGTCAGGAATCTGGCGGGCAGAGTTCAAAAATCGAGACCATGAATAAACCAGCGGCCATTAAAACGCCTGAACCTGAAAAAGCCGTTTTGTCTTCTGAATCTGCTGCGAATAAATCGCAGGCGCCACACGCCGAATCAGAAACACCGGTTTTTGAACTTTCTCTTATACGAGCAAAGTGGAATCAGGTTGTTTCTTATGTGGAGGAAAAAAATCATTCGCTTCCGTTCATCTTAAAAATTTCACGGCCTGAGGAAGTGCGGGGAACGGTCGTTGTGATCCGCTTTCAATATGCGTTTCATCGAGATAAAATTTTGAACGACCTGAAAAATCGGCGCCTGGTCGAAGAGTGTCTGCGAACCGTTTTAGGAAATCCGGCGTGCACGATTGAGGGAGTTGTGCGTGAGGATACGGATCAGAAGCAGGAACGGTCGCAGGATATTGTTCATAATATTATTAGCGCATTTGGCGGCACGGTTATTGATCCATAAAATGCAAATCTGCTGGCGCTCTTTTCGGTTGTGGGTTACATTTAAATTTATATGACGGTCAATACGAAAGCGATGACCGGCGTTCCGGTAACTACCCGGGCAGGCGGCCGGGTGGGAAAAGTGGCTAGCTTTAACCTGGATCAGGCGACCGGCCATTTAATAACGCTGGAAGTGAAGGCGTCAGGGTTTGTCGCCGGGTTAGCGACGAGCCATTTGCTCATTCCTTGGGATGCGATTGTGGAGATGACGGACCAACGTGTTGTGGTGCAGGACGGTGTTATCGAATCGCGGGCTGTGGTGGCGGCTGGGGTAAAACCGGCTGTGAACCCGACCATGATGCATGAATGCTGACTATGGATGAGATTTCCAGCGGTTTAGTGCGGACACTCAGTTTTTTTGATGCATATGATTATCCGCCAACCCGCGCTGAACTTTTTTATACCTGGGACAGGGGAGCGGATAATGGACGGGCGGTAACTCAAAATGACCTTGCAACCGGATTTGTCCGTCTTGAGACGGACGGGATAATTGCGGAGACACGGGGACGCATCACGTTTTCTGGACGGACGGCGCTCGTTGCTGATCATGAAAAGCGGGCGGCGCTTTTTCCTTTCAAAATTCGCCAGGCGCGCCGGATTGTCCGCTGGCTGGTTAGACTTTCCGGTGTTCGATTTGTCGCTTTGTGCAACACAACAGCACTTGAGCATGCGAAAGCCCCCGGTGATCTGGATTTTTTTATTATTGCCAAACGTGGATCACTTTGGCAAACGCGATTTTTTTCTGTTTTGCCGTTTAAGTTTTTTAACCGCCGCCCGCGCGCTGGACAGGAGATGAATACAGCCTGCTTTTCTTTTTTTATTGATGATGAACAGTTAGATCTTTCCGGTCTTCAGCTGGCGGGAGATGATGTTTATTTTCGCCATTGGTTTTTATCGCTCCTCCCGCTTTATGATGACGGGATTTCTGTGTCCTTTTGGGAAGCGAATCAATCTCTGCTTGCGCGTCATCCCATGGCTCTGCCGTGGATTCCTTCGCATGATCTTTGTGTCCCTCAGGCGCATCTTCGAATTCCTATGCTTTCTTCGCTGGAACGAATCGCAAAACGGATACAGACCCGCTACTTTCCTGAATCGATACGCGCCCTCATGAATCAGGACACGCGCGTACAGGTGAACGATCATGTGCTGAAATTCCATGTGAACGACGGCCGTGAGGCGTACCGTTCGCGCTACTATGAACGCTGTACCGATCATGCGGTTTCGCCTTAACGCGACCAGATGCTTTGCGTTTTTTTGGCGTGCCGGGATTTTTTTATTGCCCTGGCAGATTCGCTATTTTTTCGAAACTTCTACCGCCGGCGGATCTTGGGAGCAGGGCCGGATTTCTATCTATCTTTCATCGATTTTTCTCCTGGCGGCCGCCATCACTGCCTGGATTTCTTCACGTTCGAAGATCGGTCCTCCATGCCTAATCAAAAAACCGCGCCTATTCGCCGCCGGCTTAATCCTCCTCCTTATTCCTTCGTTTTTGACTTGGTCTTGGCGTGCTAGTTTTGAGTGGTGGTTGGAAATGATGAGTTTATCGGTTTTTCTTTGGTCGCTCGTGCGCATGCGTACGCCGCTTCGATCCGTTCTTGTCTGGTTTATCATCTCAATCATTCCCCACGCGTTTCTCGGTCTCTGGCAATTTTTTTCCGGATCGGTTTCTGGAACAAAATGGCTCGGCATGGCTTCGCAAGACCCGCTTGTACGAGGCGTTTCGGTTCTGGAGATCCACGGCCAAAGAATTTTGCGCGCCTATGGCGGATTTCCTCACCCGAATGTTTTTGGCGCTTGGCTTGCTCTTGGAAATCTTGCCGCTCTTTGGCTTGCGTACAAAGCTGAATCGCTAAAAAAAATGGCTGTTTGGATTTTTTTTCTCATCCTCTTCACCATAGCGCTTTTTTTTACCTTTTCACGAGGAGCAGAGCTCGGACTTTTTTTCGGAATGAGTTGTTTTTTTGTGATTTCTTTTGTGCGTCATAGATGTTTGCGGATACAGGATCTTACGTTTTTAATTCCTTGCGTTATTTTTCTGGTCGGCGCTGGATTTTATTGGCCGCTATTTTCATCCCGCGTCGAAGCAACGGGAAGACTTGAGGAGTTATCTCTTCGTGAACGGCAGGTATCTGTTCAGACTGGATTTTCCCGTTTTTTTCAGCATGCAGTTATTGGCACTGGGCCGCGTACGGCTTCTTTAGCAAAAACTAGTCGTGTGCCGGCATTTCAAATCGTCCCAGAACCGCATCTGGTTTGGCTTCTTATACTTGATGAGATTGGTTTTTTGGGGATGATTGGTTTAGTTATGATCTTCGGTTCACTTAACGCGCGATTGGTATTTTCTCCGGGTATGGGTGCTTTTTTGGCGGCTTTGGTTTTATTCTCGTTTGTTGACCATTATCTTTGGTCCTATTGGTCAGGATTAAGCCTTACTTTTTTTGCTTTCTTGCCCGCTTTTTTAGCAGAAGCTCCGGCCTTGACAGGTTAGCTTCGTTTTTGGCATTCTAGGGACGCATTGGATTTAGCATTCATGATCTTTGAGTGCTAATTACCTTTCTTTTATTCATTTTTTCTTTTGTTTTTCTATGAATTTACGTCCTCTTGGTGATCGCGTCATTGTGGTCGCGACCACAAAAGAAGAAATGACCAAAAGCGGAATCATTTTGCCGGAAACGGTCGACAAGGAACGGCCGGAGCAGGGCGAAGTGATTGCCATTGGTCCGGGAAAGCTTTTGGAAAACGGGACGCGTGCTCCCATGAACATTAAGGTGGGAGATAAAATTATTTTTAAAAAATATTCGCCGGATGAGATTAAAGTTGAGGATAAAGAATACCTCGTTCTCTCTGAGTCAGATATTATGGCAATCGTTGAATAATTTAATCATATTTTTATGGCAAAAATCATAACATTTGATGAAGCGGCGCGGCAGGCAATGAAACGCGGTGTTGATAAATTAGCCAATGCCGTTAAAGTGACGCTTGGACCAAAAGGACGCAACGTGGTCATTGATCATGGATATGGCGCGCCGACGATTACAAAAGACGGCGTGACTGTTGCAAAAGAAGTCGAACTTGAAGACAAGGAAGAGAATTTGGGCGCGGAACTGGTTAAGGAAGTCGCTTCAAAAACGAATGATGTAGCGGGTGACGGGACAACGACGGCGACCGTGCTGGCGCAAGCTATGATCAGCGAAGGATTGAAAAATATTACGGCCGGTGCAAACCCGCTTGCGATTAAACGCGGCATGGAAAAAGCGCTCGAGGCCGTTGTTAAAGAACTTCGCGAAAAAGTTTCACAGCCGGTTACGGGTGATAAAATCGAGCACGTGGCGTCTATTTCTGCCAATGATCGTGAAATTGGAAAGATTATTGCTTCTGCTGTGAATCAGATGGGACGCGACGGGGTGATTACGGTTGAAGAATCGCCGTCATTCGGCGTTGAAATGGAAGTGGTGCAGGGCATGCGGATCGATAAGGGATATATCGCCTCCTACATGGTGACCAATCAGGAACGCATGGAAGCTGAATACAGTGATGCGCCGATTCTTGTGACAGATAAGAAAATTTCTTCTGTGCAGGATTTACTTCCGGTTTTGGAGAAGGTTTTAAAAACAGGAAAAAAAGAATTAATTATTGTTGCGGATGATGTAGACGGAGAGGCGCTGACAACTCTTGTTGTGAATAAATTGCGCGGTATTTTTAACACGCTTGCTATTAAGGCGCCTGGTTTTGGCGATCGCCGCAAAGAAATGCTGCAGGATATTGCGACCGTAACCGGAGCAACCTTCATCACGGAAGACGTCGGCCGCAAACTTGATTCTGTTGAGCTTGATGACCTCGGTTCTGCGCGCAAAGTTATTTCGACAAAGGACTACACGACATTCGTGGATGGAAAAGGAGACAAAGCTCAGATCGAGGCGCGCGCGGCGGCGATTAAAGCGCAGCTGGAAAAAACCGATTCTCAGTTCGATCGCGAAAAACTGCAGGAGCGGCTTGGAAAATTAGCCGGCGGAATCGGCGTCATCAAAGTAGGAGCCGCAACGGAAGTTGAAATGAAAGAAAAGAAGCATCGTATTGAGGATGCGATTGCGGCGACGAAAGCGGCGGTGGAAGAGGGCATTGTTCCTGGCGGCGGCGTTGCTCTGCTTCGAGCCATGAAGGCGCTTGAACAATTACCAGTGAACGGAGAAGAAACAATCGGCGTTCGGATTTTGAAAGAGGCGATGTTCTCTCCGCTTAAAACAATCGCCGGGAATGCTGGAAAAGATGGCGGTGTTGTTGCTCAGGAAGTTCGAAAATTGGAAGGAGTAATGGGCTATAACGCGGAAACAGATCAATATGAGGACATGGTGAAAGCCGGCATTATTGACCCGACCAAAGTAACGCGCTCTGCCTTGCAAAACGCGACCTCGGTTGCGGCGTTATTCCTTACCACGGAATGCGTTATCACGGAAAAACCCAAAAAAGAAGAACCGGAAATGGGACATGAACACGGCGGGATGGGCGGAGGAATGGGATTCTGATTTTGTGTGATGGTCCTGTTGCCGAATCACGTCGTCCGAAGAGAAAATGATAAAAGACGATCGCAAGGTCGTCTTTTAGTTTTGGCTAAGGCTCGCCAAGGCGATAAAAATCAGGTAGGCTTCTCCTGAATGTTAACGGACTTGATTGCTCGGGTTGATGCTTTGCGCGCCAAGATTAATGAAGCGTGGCAGATTTTAGCGTTGGATTCTGTTAAAAAGGAGATTGCGGCACTGGAGGCAACTTCTGCTTCATCGGATTTTTGGTCTGATCCCGGGCGGGCGAAAAACGATCTGCAGACCTTGTCAGATCTAAAGAAGGAGTATGACGACTGGAATGAGCTTCGCATGGCCGTTTTGGAATTGGACGAACTGCTTCGGCTTGCGATGGAAGAGCGGGATGAATCCATTTCTTCAGATACGGAAACGAGGCTGGAAAAGCTGGAAAAGAATTATCTGGATTTGGAATTTTCGCTTTTGTTTTCCGGTGCCTATGATCAAAAGAACGCATTCGTCTCCATTCATGCCGGCGCTGGCGGAACCGATGCTCAGGATTGGGCCGAAATGCTTATGCGCATGTTTTTTCGATATGCAGAGAAAAAAGGATGGAGCGTACGGCTTGTTGATGAATCGCGCGGGACAGAAGCAGGAATTAAATCGGCTACCTTCCTTGTAAGCGGGAGATTTGCGTATGGATATTTGAAGAGCGAGGCGGGTGTTCATCGCCTTGTGCGACAATCGCCATTTAACGCCGATGCCTTGCGGCAAACATCATTCGCTCTCGTAGAGGTTGTCCCAGAAATTGACGAGAGTGTGAACGTGGAAATTGATCCAAAGGATCTGCGAATTGATACGTTTATGAGCGGAGGAAAGGGCGGGCAATCTGTGAACACCACGTACTCTGCGGTCCGTATTGTTCATTTGCCCACAAATATCGTTATCTCCTGTCAAAATGAGCGGTCGCAGGCGCAAAACAAGGAAATGGCCATGAAAATTTTGAAAGCAAAACTGCTCCAATTGCGGGAAGAAGAGGTGCAAAAGGAAAAACAAAAATTGCGCGGCGAACATAAGAGCGCGGAATGGGGAAACCAGATTCGATCCTATGTTATTCACCCCTACCATATGGTCAAAGATCATCGGACAAATGTGGAAACCGCGGATACAGACGCTGTATTAAATGGCGATTTGGATGTTTTTGTTGAAGGATATTTGCGATGGAAGGCGAAGGAGCGGGATGTGCCGGCAGAATTGAATAAAGAATAAGTGCGTCGCGATTGACGCTTTTTACAAACGGCATTAAGATCGCTGGTCGCTGTTTTGTCTACGCAAAACAGCCGAACCTTGATAACATAGAGGTGAATCATGCCGGAATTCAGCGAAAAATTTTCGGCGACAAAGAAGCCGAGCTGGAAAGAGACCTTTCTGGCGGTGCCCTTTGCGATCCGCTTTTTAAAGAAAGTGGATCCCGCGGCTTTTTACGGAATTTTTGCCATGGCGATTCTCATGGGACCGTTCAGCTTTTTTTCGATTGCCGGTATTAAATATCTGACAGATGCGGTTACAAACGGCCGGTACGGAACCGCGCTCGCATGGGGCGGCGGACTCGTTGCGTTGACACTTGTCTCTGGCGGTCTTCAGACCTTCCGAGAATGGATGACGAATAATCAGCGCTATCGCATGGAAGTGACACTTCGTGAAGAAAGCATGGAGCTCATGACCCGGTTGCCTTACGCGGTGCTGGAGGATCCAGAATTCCAGGCACTTTCCGCCGCGTTTTCGCAGAAGAATTACGTGCTTCTCAATTTTCAGACGAACAGCTCACGCATCTTTCAAAACGTCATCAGCCTTGCGGGTGTCCTTGGCGGCCTCGTCTTTATTCCATGGACCGCTTCGGTGCTGGCGTTCGCTTCACTTGCGGCAACGAGCTATCTTTTTATCCGTTTTGAAAAATGGAGCTGGGGCGTGATGGTCGCTGAAACACGTGAAGGCCGGCGTGCGAACTACATTCAAACTCTGCTGACGCAACCAGCTTCGCTTCTGCCGGCGAAGGCTCTGGAATTGCCGATTCCGTTTATGCGTATCTGGCGGCGGCTTTCAGAAAAGCTTCTCAAGGAGCGGCGGTCGCTTAGCAATCGTTCGCTTGGCGTGAATCTGCTCGGCGTACTCTTGGAGACGGCGGGCTTCGCGAGCGGGCTTGTTATTCTTGTCCCTCAGGTTCTTGTTCACGCGGCAAGCGTGAGTTCATTTGTGGTCTTTGTGAGCGCCTATCAGCGGCTCACGGATCTCATGGAAAGTTTTAGCTGGCAGCTTGGATTTACCCTGCAGGAATCCGGTTTCCTCGCCATTTTCAAGCGGCTTTTTACGATTCCGCCTGAGCTTGATCGAGGGAAGGAAATCGACAAGGAGCCGCTTCGCGTTCGGTTCGAAGATGTTTGGTTCCGTTATCCAGATACCAAACGCGATGTGATCCGCGGGTTATCCATGGAATTTTCACAGGGTGATCAGATTGCGCTTGTTGGGTTAAATGGAGCCGGAAAATCAACGTTGCTCAAACTGCTGATGGGCGTGTATGAGCCAACGCGCGGCCGTATTACCGTGAATGGACAGGATCTTCGCGAAATCAAACCATCTTCCTGGCGCAAAGCGCTTTCGGTTCTCACGCAAAACGACGCGCTTTATGATGACGTGATCCGCAATCAAGTACATTACGGAAATTATTCCAGACCGCTTGAAGAAAAACGATTTGAACGGGCGTTGGCGGTGAGCGGATTAAAACAGCTTGCTCATGATTTGCCGCGCGGAATAGAGACGCATGCTGGAAAATATTACGCCATGCCGGAAGATGAAGCGATCGAACCGTCTGGCGGTCAGCGTCAAATCATTGCGATTGCCCGCACGTTGTATCGCGAGGCGCGGTTTTACATCTTTGATGAGCCGACTTCTTCGGTTGATGCGGAAAAAGAGGAGCGATTTTTTCAGCTTCTTCCATCGGCCTTGAATGGGAGCGGTGTCATCTTTGTTTCTCATCGATTTTCAACCTTGAGGCGCGGTGCAGAACGTATCATCGTCATCGACGACGGCCGGATTATCGAAGATGGAACGCATGAAGAGCTTATGGCCAAGGGCGGCCGGTATGCAGAGTTGTTTGCTCTTCAGGCAAAATCTTACCAACTCGAACCAGTTACCTAGTTCTCATGGTCCCGTTTGTTTTTAACAGCGGGACTTTTGTTTTTGAGCGGGGCATGATTAAATTCTTCGCATCTGATGACCCCAACTGAAATCAACGCCGTTTTAGATCGGATTGGCGGCAAAGCGAATAAACGTTTAGGCCAGCATTTTCTTATTGAAGAGCGGACACTCCGAGCGATTATTGAAGCGGCGCAGATTCAGTCTGGCGATTTTGTCTTAGAAATCGGGCCGGGATTAGGAGTCCTTACTGAGGCGCTTACCGCCGCCGGCGCACGGGTTACGGCGATTGAGCAGGATCGCAGATTTGTGGAATGGTTTGCATTAAAAAAGGACAGCTACGTGAAATCGGGTGGAGAAGTTTCAATCTTTCATGGCGACGCGGCGCGAATGGATTGGATGTCTTTTGTCCATGATCGGCCATGGAAATTTGTTTCGAATTTGCCGTACAGCATCACCTCTTTAGCACTCAGAAAAGCGCTTTGGAATACGCATCCGCCAGAACGTATTGCGGTTCTCGTTCAGCGGGAAGTTGCAGAACGCGCCATTGCACAAGATGGAAAAGGTTCTCTGCTTTCCCTTATGGTTGCCCTTGCAAGTCGTGAGGCAAAGATCGTTAGACGTGTTCCGCGCGGCGCGTTTTATCCGCCCCCGCAAGTGGAATCGGCTGTTTTACTCATCGAGCCTCTATCTCTGCATGATCGAATGGAACGGTGGGGAATAGATTCGGAAAAAATCATGGCCTTAGCAAAATGCGGATTTGCGCATCCGAGAAAATTTTTGTTTTCAAATTTGAAAAATTCTAAGTCGTCTGCTTTTGAAACGGCAGAAGTCCAAAATTTGATTTCTGGAAATTCGGGAATTGATCCGAAGGCGCGTGCAGAAGATCTGACGCCGGATGATTGGGCGCGCCTAGCGAAAAAAATAAAATTCTATGCTTAACGCGCTTCTTTTGCGGGCGCATCCGAAAGGAAGAATGATTTTTTTTGGCGGTTTAACTGTTTTAATGTTTGCGGTATTCGGCTTTTTATTTTTTGAGCAGCGTGCGCATCACCCATGCGCAGACGCCTACAAGGCCGATCAAACTGGATCTGATTTTCG
>DASTLG010000083.1:0-4257 GCA_035715245.1 Patescibacteria group bacterium | reverse complement strand
TCGGATGCGGATTTTGAGCAGCTTGTGCGCGGATATCAGGATTTTTATACGAAGGATTTTACCGTGGAACTAAAAAAATATCCGATCGAGTATCTCCTTTGGGATAAAACCGCAGATCCGGATTGGCATCCAGAACAATTTTTCCATGATCGTGTATATGATGCGAACGGCTATCAAATCTATCGTATTGTCTAAGGTATGAAAAAAGTAGCGATTGTGACGCCGTTCGGCGCCGAAGAACGGCTGGATTATTTTCCGGAGTTTGTGCTCGCGCGTGGGTTGGCGGCGCGCGGATTTGATATCCGATTTTTTACGTATCACATGCGTTCGCATTCCGGATACCGAACAGATGGAATCTATAAGGGCGTTCGTGCAATCCGATGTTCACAATGGTTCGGATTTTCCCCTAAGCTCATCTGGGAGCTGTTCCGTTTCCGGCCCGAGGTTGTGATCTTGGGTCATGTGCGAAGTTATTTAAATTTTTCTGCTTCCTGGGCGGCACGGAGAATCGGCGCGGAAATTATTTTCCAGCCGTTTGGGTTTCTCCATGATCCGTTTATTGTGGCTGACCGTGATAATCCGCTTGAGACGCTGTATCCGAATCCGCATTTGATTAAGCGTTTGGGTGAATGTGTCCATTCAATGCTTCAAACCCGCTCAATTGGTTTATCTTGGCAAAATTATGTTTTTCACGCCCCGCTTTTTTCGGCAGATCGGCGCGTCACTATTTCTGCTTTTGAACGGGATATGCTGAAAAAAATAACCGGGCTGGAATCCGTGGCTATTCCGAACGGAATTCCGCCGCATTTAGTAGGCGAATCGATCCAGCCGAAATCTCAAGATGATCGCGCCTTGCCTTCCTCCTATCTTTTTTTCATTGGTCAGGTAAAAAAACGGAAAGGATGGGATACGATTTTGGAAGCGCTTGCTCTTTTAGCAAAACGCGGTGTTCGAAAAAATCTTATGTTTGCAACCAGCTCAACGCCGCAGACGCTTGAGGAAGCGATGCGGCTGGCGAATCAACTCGGAATTCGTGATCAAATCTGGTTTTTGCAGAATGTTTCAAATGAAGAAAAAAATTGGCTTTTTACGCATGCGGAAGCAGCTCTTGCTCCAAGCCGCTATGAAGGATTTGGACTGCCGGTTGTTGAATCATGGGTGGCTGGCACACCGGTATTAGGCACAGATATTCCTGTGTATCAGGATTTTTTGATTGACGGAGTTACCGGCCTTGTTTCCAAAAAAGGCGATCCTGAATCACTTGCAGAAAATATTGCGCGTTTAGAGGAGCCGGGTCTTAAAGAAAAAATTGTGGCGGGCGGAAAAGAAAAAATGCAGGAATTCACGGATGAACGTGTTGTTCAGCAGTTTCTTGAGTTATTCGGAGAGCTTGGGGTTTGACGGCAATTAAATTGATCGATTCAGCCGCAAGCTCGTAGGTTTCCGGATTAATTGCGGTGAGTCCTTGCGCGGTGATCGCGGAAAGCTGATATCCTCGATCAGTGAATGTGCGAAGAAAGGCGCTTGGTTCAACATTTGCCGCTTTGAGATTCTCGGGATGAAATTCAAAAATGAAGGTCATGTGCGGGTTTAGATCCCAAAGTCTCTGCATCCCGCGGAGTGCGCCTGGTTCGCCGCCCTCAATATCCATTTTAATGAGATCGATATTTCGGATCACGCCTTTTTCTAGAAGTGCATCCAAGGTTGTGCACTGCACAGAAATTTTGTTTGTTCGAACCGTTCCAGGAACCAGACTATGACATCCGGTATTGGTTGCTGATTCAAAGAAATCCACGGTTCCAACGGCATCTGAGACTGCGAGCGGAGAAATCTGGATGTTCCGTTTACCGAATGTATTAAATTTCAGTAAGCTAAAGTTAGATGGATCGGCTTCAAATGCATATACGCGTCCGGTTTTTCCAACGCATGCCGAAAAGAGGCGAGCGAAATACCCGATATGCGCCCCAATATCAACGACTGTCATGCCTGGTTTAAGCCGTTCGCGAATAACACACACGGTTTCTGGCTCGTACGCCCCGCGCATAGCATCTAGTTTCCATGACCATGGATATTTTTGCGGAAAGCGTTCGCGTTTTATCCACGCAAGCAGATTCACGGCGCGCTCTATGCTCCAGTGCGCGAGTGAACGGAACGACGATTTAGGACGAGGATCATTCGCGGACATACGTTGGTTGATTTAACGGTTTTATATTCAGTTTTTTCGCGACCAGATCGGCAAGTGGGCGTACGCCTTCCCGTTTTTTATTCAGATCCGGCTCGTCTTCCCAGAGATAATTCAGGCTGACTTCTGCACTTTCATGAAATAGGGCGGCCATGAACAAGAGAAGTTCGTCGTCATTGCAGGTGAAATGGTCCAGGCGTTCCTTTACTAATTGCGGGAGATCTTCGATTGCGCGGCAATAAGCGACTTGCGGCAAGCTATTATAAAACCAGTGGCCGAACGAGATAACGGGCTTGCCGAGCATAATAGCTTCCCATCCGGCCGTTCCGGTGATGGTTGCTATCAGTTTTGCCCGCGGCAAAATTTCAAAACTTTTCATGGATGGCCGGATGAGTTTGATGTTTGGAATTTTTTTCAAAGCTTTATAAAACCGCCGCGGGCGATATTCCGCCATTTGCGGATGATCTTTAACGTACAGTTTGTATTGAACCGGCAAAGCGCGCGCAATTTGTTTGATCAGACTCAGCTGGTCTGTGCGGAATGGCGCAAGGAGAAGAAGGGAAATTTCCGGTTCATAATGAAGGGGAAAGAAGACGAATGGCTCATCTGGATTGAAGGTGTCGTACAGATCGTCTGTCCCGCGCAGATTATTGAGTTTTCGTTTAATCCGATCAATCAAATAATGCCATGGGTGGACGGTGTCATAATCATGCCGATCCGGTTTCGTGTAAAAATCCTTGAGCAATTTTACGAAGGCGGTAATGGAGCGTATCGCATTCTTCGGTTTTAAAAACATCAGCTGTTTGGAACGCGTGACGGATTGGGCGGCGGGATTCAGTTTAGCAACGTACGGGATAGGTTTGGCGCGGAATTCATTCAAATAGGCAGCTGCCTGATTCCAGGATTCTGATGCGCGCAAACGGTCAGGCTCATTTTGGAACAGTGTGTCTGCCCAGGTAAATCGATTGTATTGCTCGCTTAATACATATCGATCTTTGAGGCAGGAAGGAAGTACATGCAGAATTTTAATTCCGCGTTTTTTTGCGATATGGTACAGCAAAAGAGATCCGATGCCGCCAAGAGCGGAACAAAACAGAAAATCGGGTTTTTCCGTATCGAGCATCTCGATAATCGCACGCGCATAGACTTGAAGGAGGCGCAACATTTCTTCGTGTGTGTAGCGCGGCGCGTCAAACGGGTATTCGCGCACAAGCTGGGACGAAAACACGATGCGATCCACTGTCAGATACGGCCAGAGCGATGGAAGACCGTATTCCCGTTCAAGGAAACGCAAATACTCCGGATCGAGCGGCTCGGTTTTGTAACGTGCATGGATTTCTTCATCTAACAGCAGGCGTGTATAGGTGATTTCCGTCTGCGTCGTTAAGAATTGAAGACTGCTGCGTAAAAAAACATAGCCGCAAAATTCGGTTATACCGTAGTGTGCTTTTAGATGCGCGGCAACAAAATGGCCGATATACGCAAATTGACGCTGGAGAAGCAGGCAGCCCTTCATAGGAAGATGCTGAGAAGCCTAGTCGAGGAAGTTGCTTTTGACAAGTTGCAAGAGTTGAAAAAACGGCGTGTTGCGTTATAGTGTGCTCGCTCCCGCCGAGTGCGTTTGAATGACGGCAGGAGATCTATGGAAGACGCGCGCCCGGGCATCTATCACCGTTCTGTTCAGAGCGGGAAATGGTACGCCGTAAGTATTATCAGTCAGCGCCTGATTAGTCTGGCGAGTTTTTTTGTTTTGGCGCGTCTGCTTTTGCCGGAAGATTACGGAGTCATGTCCGTGGTTTTTCTGATTACATCTGTGTTCAATCAGCTCACGAGTCCTACGTTTGGCGATGCGCTTGTCCAAAAAAAAGAGGAGATCGATCATTACCTGGATATTTACTGGACCTTTGAACTGGTGAGAAACGCGGCGCTCGCCATCGCTATTTATTTATTCGGCCGGTTTCTTGCCGGATTTTTCCATGCGCCGGAAGCGTTTACGTCAATAATCGCCTTATGCGGTCTTGTATTATTCATTCCAGCTTTGAGCAATCCGAGGCAGGTGTATTTTTTTCGCGAAT
>DASTLG010000082.1:0-6674 GCA_035715245.1 Patescibacteria group bacterium | reverse complement strand
CACGATCGTGACGCAGATCCGTAAAATGGGCTCGTCATGCGACTGGAGCCGTGAAAAATACACGCTTGATGAAGAACGTAACCTTGCCGTAAATGAGATGTTTCGCATGATGCTGGAAGACGGAATCATTGAACGCGGGTATCGCGTCGTGAATTGGGATCCGGTGTTTAAGACGACGCTTTCCGATGACGAAGTCGTCGCACAAGAAACAACTGCTCAATTGCTGACATTTACCTATGATGCGGATTTTCCGATTTCGATTGCGACGACGCGGGCAGAAACGAAATTTGGCGATGTGGCGGTTGCTGTCCATCCGGATGATAAGCGCTATAAAAAATATGTTGGGAAAACCTTTGAGCCGGTTTTTTGCGGAAAAAAGCTTTTGATTAAAATCGTCGCCGATGAAGCGGTGGACCCGAATTTTGGGACAGGAGCCGTTGGCGTAACACCGGCTCATTCCATGATTGATGCGGATATTGCTTCCCGGCATAATCTGGAGAGCATCCAAGTCATTGATCAAAATGCGCACATGATGAACGCTGGGGTATCGTATAATGGTCTGACAACGATTGAAGCGCGCAAGAAAATTGAAACTGAATTAAAGAAAAATGGCCTTCTTCAAAAAAGCGAAACCGTTCCGCAGAATATTCCGACAGCTGAACGCGGCGGAGGACTAGTTGAACAATTGCCCATGCGGCAGTGGTTTATTCGTGTAAATAAACCGTTTAGGTTACGGCAGGCGACACTGAAAAAATGGAAAAAAGGCGATCGGGTCACTCTTAAAGAGCTGATGAAAGAAGCGGTTGCCTCGACGCAGATTCGGATTCTGCCGAATCAATTTGAAAAGATTTATTTTCATTGGATTGATCATCTGCGTGACTGGTGTATTTCACGTCAGATTTGGTTTGGTCATCGCATTCCGGTTTGGTATCGCGGGGAAGAGATAAAATTCAGCATAGAATCACCCGGAGCGGAGTGGGAGCAAGATCCCGACACGCTTGATACGTGGTTTTCTTCTGGCATGTGGACGTTTTCAACGCTCGGCTGGCCGGAACAAACGCAAGAGCTTAAGACATACCATCCGACCGCGGTTCTTGAAACCGGATATGACATTATCTTTTTCTGGGTGGCGCGCATGATTCTCATGACGGTGTACGCGCTTGGCGAAATTCCGTTTCATGACGTCTACCTGCACGGAATGGTACGTGACGAGCAGGGCCGAAAGATGTCCAAATCCTTGGGCAACGCGCTCGATCCGCTTGATTTGATCCCGAAATATGGAACGGATGCTGTTCGGCTTTCTCTTTTAATCGGCACGACACCTGGTCAGGATCTCAAGCTATCTGAAGAAAAAATTGCCGGCTTCCGGAATTTTACGAATAAACTCTGGAATATCGGACGCTTTATTTTGATGCAGATTGAATCGAGTGGAACGGCGGATACAAAAACCATTGCGGATAAATGGATTTTGGCCAGATTGACTGAGGTTACAGCGAGCGTCACAAAAAAATTAGAACAATATGAATTTTCTTCGGCGGGAGAAGAATTGCGGGATTTTACCTGGAGCGACCTCGCAGATTGGTATTTGGAAATTGCTAAGGTTGAAAAGGGAAAGGCGGACATTTTAAAGCAGATCTTAGAAACCATCCTCAAGCTCTGGCATCCATTCATGCCGTTCATTACAGAACAGCTGCGCGCTATGGCGGAATTTTCAGAACCGCTTATCATTGCTCCCTGGCCATTGGTAAAAAAAGAGCATGCGCCGAAAGAATTCGAAAAACTCCGTACGCTGGTTTCAGATATGCGCCGATTTCGCGCTGAACAGAAAATTGAACCGGCAAAGCGTATCCGATTTTCTCTCTGTGCTGATCAATTGCTTGCACGATTCGTCACAGAAAATATTGAATGGATAAAGCGATTAGCGAATGCGGAAACGATTGATTTGGTAAATCAGATTCCGGGAAATTGGAATTCCTGCGCGACCGCGAACGGAATTATCGGATTAGATCTGAAACAGTCTGCCGATAAATCTGAACACGTGAAAACGGAACGGGAATTGAAAGAGATCACTGATTATATTCAATCGCTCGAACAAAAACTCGCGAATCAGGAATTTGTTTCCAAAGCTCCGGCTCGGATTATTGATGGGATAAAAGAAAAATTAACAGATGCTGAGGTTAAGCGCTCAGCCTTAGCAAAACGAATAAAATTGCTTAACGGACAAGCAGAGTAGCTGCCTCTGGACAAAGAAAGAAAGCGGTGGTTATACTTGACAAGTAGTGCGTGCCACTTCTTGGGCGCTTCGAGTATTGACGTGGACTTCGTCGTCCCCCCTGCGATGGCCCATGGTCATCCTCGGAGCGCCCGCTTTTCTTCCGCGCTGGTTCGCCAGCGCTTTTTTAATAATTGACAGGCGGGTCAATCCATACTTAAATTTTCAGGATTTGGGTTGCAGCCCAAATAAACCGGAGGCGCACATGCAAAGACCGAGATTTATTATTCCGCGCAGTTTAGAAGAGGCGGAACAGCGCGAAGCTGATTTGCTTATTGCGATTCGTGATATAGAAGAACAAATTACAGCGCGACAGAGCGAGCGCGAAAAAGGGACGCCTGTTGCCGGCTGGGCCAGCTGGCATGAAAGCGCATGCGTTGCGAAGCGTATGCGAGAAGGTGAACTCGCCGCACTTCGATCTTGGATTACACGACGTACATTTTCCGCAAATGCCGTGCCAAAGACAAAGGAGTGGGTTGATCATGTGCGGAATGCGATTCGGCTTTTTTCCGGCCTAAAAAGCCGCGGTCTAGAATTTACCCAGGGAGAAACGGAAGCAATCGATCAACTGCGTCACGCCATACAACGGGAGATTAAATTTCTTCCGGAAAATGCTGAATCGACCTTGATTAGCCCAATTGATCTTGCCCGCGCGTGCCGGACTGGATCAATTGAGTGCATCGCAAAGATCGGTCTGCAGATTGCGTGTGTGACTTTAGAAGATCGGGATCTTGAGGTCCTCCGGGAAAACCAGCGGGAATCGATCCGTCGAAAAGCAAGCGGTTCACCTATGTCCATTCAACAAGCCACAAATGCGTTGATTGTCGCCCTGATTCATTTTGGGCGTCAGAATGAAGCGCGCAGATTTGCGGAATGGCTTGGCGCATCTTTTGCGCCCCGTAGAGAAACCGTCGAGGCTTGGTGCAGTCTCGCAAGCGAAGACCCTGACGCGGATACGGAGACAATCGACCGCTATTTTGCCTTAGCTCGCGCGCAAGCGGAACTCATCGCAAAACCGGAAGACAAAGTCCCCGCCCTCATCTATCTCTACAACAAAAGCGGCGAGCCTCAGGATCTGGCTCGCGTTCTTGAAGAACTGAATGGACTTGAACAGATCGGTTCAGAAACAAACCGGATAGAAAAGTTAAGCTGCTCGTTTATTCAAGGATTGATTAAACACGCGGAAATAACGAAAGCGCGGGAACGGCTTTCTCAGATAAGAAACACGCTTGTGCGTGCCCATGCGCTCTCAGAACTCATCATGGCGGAACGGGAGCCGGCGGATGTTGTCGGTTTGCTCGACATTTTGAGCTCGACAAAGATTTTCCAGATTGCGCTCCTCCGGGAAATCTTTCAGGCATTGATCGCCGGCGGCAGGAAAAATACGGCAATCGCTTTTGCGCGATCATTACCAGGAGCTCTTTGCTGTTTCAGCCTTTCCGTCGTTAGTGCCTGTTTGGACGGCGACGAACGAACGGAACTTGTTAGGAGTGCAGCCGAAATAGCCGCGCGTATGAGTACCTCTGATTCGCATACGCACCTTGCGCTCCTTGAGTTATGCCGCGCTCTAATCGCGGATGGCCGAATTGAACAAGCGCAGGAAATTGCCTGGACCATCACAAACCCCTACTCGTGTGCTGAAGCAAATTTGGCAATTTATCAAGCTGAACAAGGATTGTAGACATTTGCACATTGTCTTTGAGCGACCGAAATTGGTCGCTTTTTTGAATTTGCTTGCCCCTGATGTTTGACATGGTAATTTCTTTTCAGTTTAATGGTCCGCACATCCGTTCATTACATCACAAGGAGTGCAAGGAGGACCAAGATGGAACATCGCCATCCATGCGGAAAGCCCAAAGAAATGGAACTTCTGGGAAGGCCGGTCGATGTCTGGCCGGTTGATGACGTGGAGACGCCGGAGGAACTACTGCTTCACTGCATGCCAGCATTTGGCGGAGCGTACATCAAGCGTATTTATCAGATTCTGGATTTGGCGATCGGACGAGGCGTACCGATCGTGATGTCGATCGCCGGACCGGTAACGGTCTCGAATCAACATCGGGCGTGGCTCATTCCGCTCCTGCGTACCGGCTGGATTGCGTACATCACCGTCACTGATGCGATCTGCTACCATGACGGGCACGACTCGCTCGAGAAGTTCGGCGAGCGGCCAATCCGTGAAGTGGCGATCGAGGGCAAAGACGAGGAATACGGAAAAAACGGGGTCATCCGCGTGACTGACTGCGGATTTGATGAATCAATCCTGTTCAAGCAGGATCAGTTCAGCACAGCGATGCTTCTGCAGCCGGAATTCCAGCGCAGGATGAATGGCCCGGAATTCCGTCATCTCGTCGGCAAGTACTACGCGGCGCAGGAGAAAGCCTTTGGCGTGCAGCCGGGACTGCTCTCCACCTGCTTTAACCTCGGAATTCCGGTTTTCTGTCCTTCGCCTGGCGACGGATCGCTTTATCTGAACAACGTCAAACTGGACGCGTTACGGCGGCGAGGAATCATCGATCACAAGTTCGAGCTCGATATCGCTGGTGAAGTATTCGAGAGCTGTGCCTACCATTACTGGGCGTTGACCGAGTCAGAAGCAAAGGAGCTCGCTATTTGGATCCTGGGCGGCGGTGCGGTCAAGAATTTCTCGCTTCAACCCGAACCGACGCTCTCGCAGATCTTTCTGCGACCGGAGATCGGCGGTTACGGTTACGATGTTCAGATCGTGGGAGCGCCGGTTACGGATGGCTCGCTCACTGGTTGCAAAGGTCAGGAGGCGCACACCTGGGGCAAAGTGACACTCGAGGCGCTGGCCTCCACGGTCGAGAGCGTTCAAGCTGACTACTCAATGGTCATGCCGCTTATTGCTTGGGCACTCCTCGAGAAGCGGCGTCGACTTTGCGCCATGCGTGATAAGGGAACTTACACCGAGTTTTTCGCGAAGCATCCGGAAATTCGCGGTTATCTGCGGTCTTCGCACGGCTATCGTCTGTTCGATCGACGAGAAGAACTCATCAATCAGTTACTCGATGTGGTTACGGCACCCGATCATGTCGAGAAACTGCGCGAGACATTCGACTACCCGCTTCAATATCGTATCCGCGCATCTCAGCCGTAGATGCGTCCTGCAAAACCGTACCGCGAAAAGCCGCATTCTAAGCTTTCGGGTGCGGTTTTTTCTTACGCTTAATGACGACGGATAAACATTTCTCATCCTAGCTATATTTGACAAACTCCTTATTTTTGCTAGTTTTTTGAATCAATCGATCGAAAGATTCGATTGACCAGATTGGAGGAAAAACCATGCGGACGGAAAACACATGGACTGCTCGTCGGATCTATAACGAGGTCCTCTGGCCGCATGCGGAGCCGGAAGGATCAGAGAAAAAAATTCGTCGCTTTAAAACAAAAGATCTCCACGCGTTCGTCTCAAAGCAAACGGGACTGGATATTCGCGAAACAGGGAAGCTTGTAGGAATTCTTTTGAAGCAGGATCGGTGGATTATAAAGCTTCCCACGCCGAATGTGATCGATCTGCGGCTGATCATGGCGCCGCGGAACGAAAATGGCGGCGAATCAGCACGCGAAGCAAGTTCGGCACCGGCGCTGAACGGACAAGGTCCTGGTCTTTCCAGCGTGTTTAAAACACTTCGCCATAACGGAAGTAAAATCGCGAGCGGACCGTATGCCGAAAAAATCGGCGTCCACAATCCCTTGCGGTATCTCCGGGGGAAAAATCCGAACGCAAGCGACGACCTATTTCTTGCGCGAATTCTCGAGCTTGAACGACAAAAAGCTCTGAAAATTCTTGGAGGTACGCCTGAGCGGCCGACGTATATCTGCCTGCTCCAGGATGCTTTTGAGGGTCGCGAGGAGCCAGAAAGCGGATCTCCTGTACAGAACCCGGACTCGTCAGATTTTTCTGCGGCTGAATCTCCGATATCCGCTCCCGCAGAAACGCGAGCGCCCAACGCGCGGACAGAAGTACCGAAGGAAATTCGCGAATCTGAGCGAGTGCATGTGATCAGGGCGATATTCGTTACAGCAGAAGAAGCCGCGGTTCTTCTCGAAGCTTCAGGAGAACAGGAAATAAAGCGGCTGGGCCAGCGCCTTGGGCGACAGGCACATCTCATAAAGATCCTGAGGGAAACAAAAATTCTAACCCTGGTTGGAGTTACGAGGGCGGCAGTTTGGATTCTTGATCGGGATCAGCTGAATGCAACCGAATTCCGACGTCAGACCGAGCCATTGCGCATAAGACTGATCAGCCTATGGCGTCAGCCGAACGGATGGATCGATGACCTTCGCAAAATCGCGGAACGAATGCCGGAAGCCCCTGAATCCGTTCCGGAATCTGTGCCGGCCGCAGACAAGCCAGCCCTACCAGAACAGGCGAAACCGG
>DASTLG010000081.1:0-2214 GCA_035715245.1 Patescibacteria group bacterium | reverse complement strand
ACGAACGATGCGTAAGAGCCTGCAGGAGGAGCGTGCGGTCACGGAATGTGTGTCCCAAACGTTCTTCCAGCGGGCCGAGGTCGGCTTCTGTCATACGGATGGATTTTTATCGTGGGTTTCTCCGGATGATTGTTCCGGTTTTTGTGTAAGTGATGGTTTAGATTCTGGTTTTTCCTCCTTCGGTTTGTCTGATTCTTTCACAACGCCTTGGGCAAGCTGGTCGCGATAGACCGCGCCTAAAACGCCGTTTACGAATTTTCCGCTGGATTCTCCGCCAAAGGTCTTTGCAAGTTCGATTGCTTCATTAATGGCGACTTTGCTTGGAATATCAAAATTGAACAAAAGTTCAAACGTGCCGATGCGAAGCACGTTTCGATCTACGGTTGTGATTTTTTCAAGCGGCCAGTCTGGCGCAAATTTACTGATGGTCGCGTCTATTTCTGGCTGATGTTCAAGACAGCCGGTCAAAATTTTTTCCGCAAATTCCTTTTCGTCCAACTTTGGCGCAAATTCGTTGAGATTTCGTTCAAGGATTTCTTTTGCGCTTTTTTCTCCACCATAAAAATCCCACTCATAGAGCGATTGCATGGCGATCGCACGGGCTAAATGACGGTTGGACATAGAAAGGAGCGAATGAAGCGGGCAAAACCCGCTCTAATTACGTACGTTCTTTGGGTTTTGTCTTTTCGAGCATCTTTTTTAATTTTCGATCACGGCCTTTTACGTGTATAGCAATGCCGCGATATTCCGCAGCTCCTGGCGCGGCCCGGTGCGAACGATGCACGATATTCGTGGCTTTATCTTTGCTTAAAGTTGGCCGAGTTAAGGCAAAATGTGATGCGCGTCGGCGTTTGTGCGATGATGTTCTGCGATGCCCAGGAAGACCCATAGCGAGAAAAAATGAGTGATTTACAGAAAAATTTTATCAAAAACGCGTCTTTTTTGCAAGAGTAAGATCAAAAAACAGTAAGCAAAGCGTAATTGGCCTGATTTTTGCTTGCTTTTGCCTTGATTTGCTCTCTTTTTGTCCAGGCGTTTCTCTTTGGCATAAGGGTCTGGTCTTGCTTTCCTGGTCTTTGATTGTTATTCTCTGCACATAGTTTATGCAGCAAACTCTCGTGTTAATTAAACCAGACGGTGTTCAGCGCGGCTTAATTGGCGCTGTAATTAGCCGTTTTGAGCAGGTTGGGCTGAAGGTCATTGCTTTAAAAATGGTCCATCCGTCTCATGAAGACGTGGATAAGCATTATGCGTTGACGGAAGAATGGATGAAGGCGGTTTATGAAAAATCAAAGGCAAAGTACGAAGCCAATGGCGAAGCATTTCCATTTAGCGATTATGTCGCTTATGGAACGAAAATTAAGAATGGCCTGGTGGATTTTTTGAAATCAAGTCCGATTGTTGCCATGGTTTTGGAAGGGGAGCAGGCGGTCCCGCTTGTACGAAAGATGGTCGGCGCCACAGAACCGGCATCTGCCGCGCCAGGAACCATTCGCGGAGATTTTGCGCTTGATTCATATGCGCTCTCTAACGCGCAGGATCGACCGATTCGAAATATCGTTCATGCCTCCGGAACAGAGCAGGAAGCAAAACAAGAAATCGTTGTTTGGTTTACAGATGTGGAATTGCATAAATACGAACACGTGAATGATCGCGTGCAGTACGATCCGACCTGGTTTTTACCTCAAGAAAAATAAAATCTATTTCATCGGAAAAAACGGAGCGTATCTCCGTTTTTTGATATTCATGGGTTACGCGACGCATGAATTTATGTTTTAATGTCCGCATGTTCGATTTTTTAAAACGCGATTTGAAAAAATTAGGTCCGGGATTTGTAACTGGAGCTTCGGATGATGATCCGTCCGGCGTTGCAACTTATTCGCAGGCCGGAGCGGGATTCGGCTATGGCTTGCTCTGGAGCGTTCTCTTTAGTCTGCCGCTCATGATCGCGGTTCAAGAGATTTGCGCGCGCATTGCTCTTGTTACAAAACGAGGTCTCGTCGCGAATATGCGCTCGCGGTATCGTGCTTCCTTTGTTCTTTTGATCGTCGTTCTTTTGCTTATCGCGAACATTGCTAATTTAGGAGCTGATGTCGGCATGATGGCGAATTCAGCCCAGCTCTTACTGCCGCAGGTTCCGTTTGTCGCGATTCTCGTGTGTCTGCTTTTCTTAACGATATCGCTTCAAATTTTTACATCGTATGCCGTGTATGC
>DASTLG010000080.1:0-2027 GCA_035715245.1 Patescibacteria group bacterium | reverse complement strand
GCTCAGAAAAATGAGCAGACGCTCCGCCGTATTCATGAACTGCGGAGCCGCCTCCAGCAGCTTTTCCAAATCGAAGAATTTACGGATCGGCAGGTAAAAGAATTAAGCGGAGGAGAGCGTACGAAGCTGTCATTGTGTTTGCTGCTTATGAGCGAACCGGATGTCCTTTTGCTCGACGAACCAACGAATCACCTGGATCTTGAAAGCATTGCCAAACTTGGCGGTCTGCTTGAGTCATACGCCGCGGCTGATATCTCGGTATTAAGTGTCAGTCATGTGCACTCGTATCTAGCTCAGGCTGGCCGTGACGGAGTGGCGGAGATCCGTTTAGAGCCCGGAGCGCGTACCCTTGCGTTTTCATCGCGTCCATATCTTCAATTTGTCCGAGATCGTTCACGGCAGGATTTTTCGATTGTGGACGGGACAATTGCTTGGGCTGTGCCACAGGGAAAACCGGTTGGCATCATTCTTTCTCCGCTCAAAGAAAAAATCACGATCCCTCAGTCTCCGCTCGAGTCTATTGAAGTGCCGCCGCTTGTATCCGGGGCGGTTTGGGTTCTAAGCGGGAATAACGGGTGCGGAAAAACAAAACTCATGGAATCCATGGTTCGTCAGAAAAAAGGCGAGAAAAATTTTGAGCGTTCTAAAGGCGCGTTTATTGCTTATTTGCCGCAGTTCTGGCCGGATGAGGTGGCTGAAGGATCGCTCGAACAATTTTATCGATGGGTTGTTAATTCTATTGACCAGTTCGCTCAAGTTGTTCCAAAACAATTTATCGCCGCCATTCAAAAGATCGGATTTACGAGTCATACGGGCGGGAAAAGTCTTGGTGAGACGTTTCTGCGCAAGCCGCTCGCCTCATTCAGCGGCGGCGAACAGCGGTTGCTCTGGTTTTTAGCGGCGAGTACGTTTAAACCGAAATTGGATGCATTGTTTCTTGATGAGCCGACGAATCATATGGATCATCGGATTCAGGAAGTGGTTACCAAGGCGATTCAGGATTTTCCGGGAGCGGTTGTTTTCTCGACGCATGATCTCAATCTGCTGGAATCCATTTCCGCAACCGGAGGCGTGGGAAATACAAAGGGCGGAACCATGTCTGCCAAAAATTTTATTCTCGAAAAGCGAGGCGGCCGGACCAGAATCATCGAATCAACCGAGAGCCCGGCTCTTTATATGAGGCGCAAAATGGAATCTGGACATAAAGTCGGAAAACGCGCTGGAACAAAGGTCTAAATAAAAAGAAACGAAAAAGCGCCTCTTGAGGCGTTTTTTGATCTATGCGACTTGGAAAATAGATCGTATTGACAATGCCGCAAAAAAAACGTAAAAGGAACGGACCTTTTGCGATCACTTTATGAAACATTTTTTCACAAAAAAACGCCTTATTTGGCTTGCGGTTCTCCTGGCAATCGGTGGGATTGTTTATGTTGTAACGCGGCCGAAAAATGTGAATGCGATTCAGACTGAACCAGTAACGCGACAAGATCTTCAACAAACAGTTCTGACGACCGGTCAAGTTGTAAGTGATGCAAGCGTTAATTTGAGTTTTCTTGGGAGCGGCGTGATTCGGCGAATGAATGTAAAAGAAGGAGACCGGGTAAAGGCCGGCGATGTGCTCGCTTTATTGGACCAAACAAGTGCTCAGGCATCGCTTACAAGTGCGCGCGGCGCGTTGGCGCAGGCTCAAGCGAATTACGAGCGTGTCATCCGCGGAAGTACGGATCAGCAAATCGCCGTTTCCCGCGCCGCCGTCGATGCGGCTCAAGTAGCTCTTGATAATGCCAAAAAAAGTTTGGATCAAGTCACGGCACAGCAGAATCTGCTGGTTGCGAATGCCTATTCCTCGGTTCTTAATTCTGGATTGGCCGCCATCCCGAGTCCCTCAAATCTTTCATCGTTATCACCGATGGTGAACGGTGTGTATACAGGAAGCTCTGGCCAATACAAAATTCAATTGTTTGATTCCGGAACGGGTCTGCGTTATCAACTGAGCGGACTTGAATCGAGCCAAGGCCCCGTCAGCA
>DASTLG010000079.1:0-2933 GCA_035715245.1 Patescibacteria group bacterium | reverse complement strand
GGCGAAAGAAGCGGTGCTCTAAATTGTATTCGCGTTCAAAAAATCCGCTCTGTAGGGGCGGATTTTAATTTCTACGATTGACGAAACGCCCAATTTTTGATAGGCCTTTTCTGTTCTTTGGATCATTGGAACCGGAAGGAGGATTTCATGGAGCATCGCTGGCAGGAATCGATCAAGCTCCCGGTTTTTGCTGACCCGTCCGTAGTGCCGGATCCTGATGTCTTGCTTGATTTATTAAAGCGTTCTCATGAGGTGTGCATTCGAGACGCTTGTCTTCTTCATCAGGGTGAGATTCATTGTTGTCTTTCCGGCGGCCTTGATTCTTCGCTGAGTTTGGCGATTGTGCGGCAATTGATGCCGCGCGAGGTCATTTGTACGTATACGATCGGGGCTTCTCCACAGCACCAGGATGTGGTTTTTGCCAAACGAGTTGCACAGCATTACAACACTCGCCATTCAGTGATTATCCCAACAGAAGAATCAATTGAGCGGGCGCGTTATCAGCTAGTGAGGACGACTGGTGAAGCAGGTTTGGGGTCGGCTGGTGTCTACTTGTTTTACGAGTGGTTGTCTCGTCATGGTGTACGAGCTGTGTTGGCCCATGATGGCATTGATGAGCTCATGGGCGGATATTGGCTGCATCGGGCAAACGAAGCTGCGATGCCGAATGTATTCCGTCATTATTGGCAACGCTTAGTTCCTGATCATCTTGAACCGCTTGAGAGAAAAGCGGCCTCGTTCGGGATTAGCGTTTTGCTTCCGTACCTCGATCCGCATGTTGTTTCGTATATTTCGCATATCCCGCTTGAATGCCGAACCTCGCGTGGAGAGAGTAAAAAACCGCTTAGAGTCTTGGCGCGTCGGCTCGGTGTACCGGAAGAAATAATTCAGCGGCGGAAGTATGGGTTCTGCGATGCGCTAAATCAAGAGCTGGAGTGAAACTTTCGGAGGAACTGTTCCTCCGTTTTTTATTTTGTATTATTCTTTAGATCAACTTATGGCTACGGCTGATATTTTGAGTTTATTTCATCACATTCATCACGTAGAGGGCCAACACAAGGTTCACCATTGCGGCGGCGCGCATCGTGAGATTGATCCAACGGTTAATTATACGATTGAGCATTGCGCCTGCGGAAAACATCGGATAGATCAACAAGAGGCCGTGGGCCATGCGACAGGTTCTGACCTTGCGCTAATCAAAGTATCTATTCATTTTCAGGAGCCGTGTCCCGAAGGCGGATGGCATGTTGAAAGCGGCGTTGTTTCAACATTGGATTAAAGCGCATCAACGTTCGTTCAAGCTGAATGGAAAGTGTGGTATACTTTTTTTGTTATGCAAAACGGGAGGAAGCCCTCTTTGAATTCGGAGATCTCATATTCGGAACCATCCTGGACGGGATTGGGAAGTAAATCGAGTGCGGAAATTCGCATAAAAAAATGGCTTTCAAATGCCGATACAAAACGTGTTATTCCGCCGAATGCCGGAGAAGCGTTCACGGAAAATATTAATTGGCGTATTTTCCGCATCATGGCTGAATTCGTTGAGGGATTCGAATTTTTGTCGACGCTTAAAAAAGAAGTGACGTTTTTCGGAAGCGCGGTTGCAAGTCCATCTAATCGATATTACCGCGTTGCTAAGCAACTTGGATATTTATGTGGAAAAGCCGGATACACGGTGATTACTGGCGGAGGGCCTGGCATGATGGAGGCGGCGAATTGGGGCGCGTATGAAGCCGGAGGTGAATCCGTGGGACTGGATATTAGCCTTCCGCTCGAACAACGCCGAAATCAATACGTAAAAAAAGCGATCGGGTTCCATTATTTTTTTACACGGAAAGTCATGCTCTCCGCCTCGGCGCAGGCGTATGTGTTTTTGCCGGGCGGGTTTGGAACCCTTGATGAACTTTTTGAAATCGTGACGCTCATCCAGACAGGAAAGATGTCGGACGCGGTTCCGGTTATTCTTATCGGCCGAGCATTTTGGCATTCGCTTTTGGCTTGGATTGAACGCGTTGTAAAAGACGAGTACCAATTTATGGACGAACAATCTTTTAAGATCTTAAACGTGGTTGATACGGCCGAGGAAGCGTTTGATCTTATTAAAAAAACAAAAGAAAGGATCTTGTAGGAATTTTGCTAAAATAAAGACCGCCGATTTACGGCGGTCTTTTGAATTTGTTCTGTTTAGGCGTGCACCTCTTTTGCCAATTTCTTTAAGGTCTTCAGGGTTCGTGCGGCAACGCGAATACGTTTCCCATTGATGCGAATGGTTTGGAGGTTTACATTCTGACGCCGTTTAGTGGCGATATTGGAGTGACTGCGAGAATGGCCGAAAATGGCGTGCTTGCCGGTTAATTGACAGATGCGGGACATAAATACGCTTGGATTTCTGAGAAATCGAAATGAATGATGTGGCCGTAATATACGCGATTCCCGGGTTTTTGGCAAGACTTGCTGGTTAAAAAGAAAAACCGCACATGAGTGCGATCTTTCTTGTTTGAATTACCTAGGAGGCGCTGATGGTAAACGGAAGAGAATTTTCATCAAGCACGTTCTTTCCTTGAAGGATTTTGACATGAATCCTGTATGCGCCTGCTGGGGTCAGCTTTTTTGTGAACGTTTCTTGAATGAGACCGGTGAATGATTTATTTGGTTTAAGCACAGTCGACGCTTTTGCTGTTTTTATGATTTTCCCTTTGCTGTTGATAAGTTCGCGTATCACGGTGATGGTTTGAGATTTGGCCGTGGTATTTGTGTAAGAATAATTTAAGCTGAATTTTTTTGCGAGCTTCGCTTCTGGCGCGAGGAGGGTGTTAAATTGGACGCCGGAAGAAGTGTTAAGCGATGGATTCTGATCGTAAATTGAAACGGTTACTGGAGCGGAAATGCTGATAACGGGCGCACTCACAATTGGGGCGGGTGTAATGACCGGA
>DASTLG010000078.1:0-1731 GCA_035715245.1 Patescibacteria group bacterium | reverse complement strand
CCAATTTTCCAAGGTGTGTTTGAGCTTCAATCTGACCGCGAAACAGATCACCCGCCGAAATAAACGGGACCTGAAACCAATCTGAAAGAAGTTGGCCTTGGGTGCTTTTGCCTGCTCCTTGCGGGCCAAAAATAAAACCACGGAGGCGTTTACGTGTCATAGCATGAGAATAGCAAACGCGAATAAAAAAGAAAACGCGGCTCGTTAAAGCACGCGTTCTTTTTGATTTGTTCTCAATTCGAATTTTTAATAAGCGTCATACTCCCGCATGGTGAGCTGAGATTCAATCTGTTTCACGGACTCAATAACGACCGAAACAACGATCAAAAGAGAGGTTCCTCCTAAGGCAAGTGATCGCGTGCCAGAGAATCCCTGCACAATTACCGGAAGAACAGCGATCAGTCCCAAGAAGAGCGCGCCGCCTAACGTAATTCGCTGGATAATATTCTGAAGATAGTCGGAGGTTGGCTTCCCCGGACGGATTCCAGGGATAAACCCGCCTTGTTTTTGAAGATTCTCGGCAACCTGTTCAGGATGAAAAACAACCGCTGTGTAGAAGTAAGTGAATCCAACCACCAGTAAAAAATAGGCAATCCCGTAAACCCACTGATTCTGCAGAGTGACGATAATCCAGCGCGCGGCATTTTCAATCCAAAGCGTTTTTGCGCGCGTAAGAAACTGCGCCACGATCGACGGTAAAATCAAAAGCGAGATAGCAAAAATAATCGGGATGACACCCACCATATTTACGCGCAGCGGAAGCGATGACGTAACGCCTCCAACCGATGCGCTCATACCACGCGTTTGTCGCGCGTACTGCACCGGCACATTCCGCTGGCCTTCAGTTACAAAGACAACACCCACAACCGTGAGGATCGCAATGGCGGCATACAGCAAGACATAGAAAAGCTGAGATGAATCATAGGTCGCCATAAACTGCGATACCGCGGTCGGCAGACTGGCTAAAATACCGGCAAAAATCATGAGCGAAACGCCGTTCCCGACTTTCTTTTCGGAAATCAATTCGCCAATCCACATGAGAAACACGGTTCCTGCAGTTGCCCCAAAAACAATCACCGCGATGTGAAGTGCCGAGGTATCCCGCAAAATCTGCACCTGTGACTGCCGCATTAAAGAAAGCAAACTAAAGGATTGGAGAATGGCGAGCGGGATAGTAAGCCAGCGCGTCCACTGATTTATACGCCGCTGACCGGCCTCACCTTCCTTTTGGATTTCTTCAATCCGAGGGACGATCATGCCGAGCAGCTGGAAAATAATCGAGGCGGTTATGTAAGGCGCAACACCCATAGCCACGATGCTGAACGTACGCATCGTTCCTCCGGAAAAAAGATTCAGCATGCCGAGCGCCTGATTTGAATCAAAAAATCGCTGGAGTGCAACGAGATCAATGCCCGGGAGCGGAATATTGGCCGCAATGCGGAATATGACCATCATCACAATCACAAAGAGGAGTCCGTTCCGAACCTCTTTGACCTGCCAAATGCTTTTCAGTTTATCCCACATAACGGTGCCCGATCGCTCGGGGAATAAATTTTATTTTTTTGATGGATCGCTCGATAATTCTTTAAATTGTCCGCCCGCTTTTTCAATCGCGGTTTTTGCCGCCGCTGAAGCCTGGATGCCTTTAATCGTAAATGCCTTTCCGCATTCGCCGCCGCCAATGATCTTCACCGACATTGCCCGACGCGGAATCAATCCTTTTTCCTTAAG
>DASTLG010000077.1:0-3435 GCA_035715245.1 Patescibacteria group bacterium | reverse complement strand
ACGAATCCACTAACTGGCGTGATTATCGGGAAGGACCGCGGGAAGGCTACCGCGTTTACAAATGGGTTTGGATTGACCTGTTTCGGGCGAAAACGCGGCAAGCCGTAAAGCGCACAACCGTCTATATTTTCCTTGGGAATGTCCTCGCGTTATTTGCGCCTTGGTTCTTTGGAAAAATGCTGAACGCGCTTATTCAGCTGGATGCATGGCGTGTTCTGGTCTGGTTTAGCGCGTTTGCCGTTCTCGTCCTTTCACGCGTCGTTTTAAAGTATTTGGAGGCACGCATTCGAGAAATCGCTCTTGGAACATCTGTAGGCGATGTTGACGATCGAACAAATCAGTTGTTCATGGAAAAATCACTCGGACAGCATCTGCATCAGCATCATCGTCTCTCTTCGCATAATGTGGAGCGAGGACGTGCAAATGTGAACAATATTTTCAAACTCCTCATGTGCGAGGGGGTGGAATCTGTCACGATGCTCGCCTTCATGTTTATCTCCATTTGGTTTGTGAGTGTACTCGCGGGGATTTGCATGGTTTTTCTGCTGGCCATTTATCTCATCTGGTCATGGCACATGAATCAGCGCTGTGCAAAAATTTGCGTTCCGTTGGAAGCGGAGTTTCGCGCGTTAAATCGATACCGCGGGGAACGCTGGGAATTGGTCGAGCGCGTCATGACATCAGGTATGGAGGCGCAAGAAGTTCTCAGCATGTCTAACGAATTCGATCGGCTTATTATTCCGGACTGCAGATTCTGGCATTGGTTTATTAAGCAGGCGAATAGCCGGCATTTCGTGAATAACGTCATCATGCTCGGTGTCCTTGGAATAGCGCTCTGGCGCATTCTGCACGGCCAGGTCGCGATTGGCGTTCTGTACCCATTGTTTGCGTGGATGAGTGCAATCGTCGATAACATCTGGCGCATTGGCTACATCGAACATCAGTTGAGCTGGAATTTGCCATCCATCCGTTCCATGAAGGAAGCCCTGACTATGGCGCCCGACGTATGCGAGAAACCGAACGCAACAACGATCGGGACGTTTGAACCGATTCGAGTCGAGTTCAAGAATATCTCCCATGCGTACAAGCCGACGGAAGCTGAATACCAGGAGGGGATTGTTCCGCGTCCGGTTCTGCAGAATGTTTCATTTACGATTGAACCCGGCGAATCTGTGGCGCTGATCGCAAAGAGCGGCGGCGGAAAAACCACGCTTCTCCGGCTCCTTCAGCGCAACATGGATCCTGATCGTGGTACGATTCTCGTGAACGGACACGATCTTCGCGACCTTAAGCTTTCTGCGTGGCACCACGCCATCGGCTATATCCCTCAGCAGGCGATGATTTTTAACCACACGCTTCGGTACAACTTGCTCTACAAGCTGACGGCGAAAGAGCGAGCCTGCGTTTCAGATAAGGAACTCTGGGCTCTGATGCGTGAACTGCAGATTGACTTTGGGGACCGGTTAACCAAGGGGTTGGATACTGTCGTGGGGAAAAATGGTCTTCAGCTTTCTGGCGGCCAGGCTCAACGTGTCATGATCGGCGCCGCGGTGCTCAATCGTCCGCGCCTTGTCTTGATTGATGAGGCGACGAGTTCGCTTGATCCAAGCACGGAGCGCGCCGTTCAAGCCGGGCTCGCTCAGATCCTCTCGCGAAAAATGAGCGTACTGGTTGTTACTCATCGTCTGAGTACGATTCGACATTGCGACAAATTCGTTGTCCTTGGCCCGGCAGATAGACTCAATCCGGATGAATCCCAAATTGAAGCAATCGCCTCGTCCTTTGAAGAATTGATTCGAATCTCGCCAACCTTTAGACAGCTTTGCGAAGACGGAGATATAAAAGTCGATTCCTCGCTAGTAGCATAATCTTCTTGCCAGCCGCTTCGGCTGGTTTTTTTTTGTTCCATTTATCTTGACCAGGTGGTAGAAATCTGTTTAGCTGTCGGTTCCACGTTTTACACGTGCGTACATTAAAAATCTCGGAGGAATCGTGGAAAAAACAGGGACTGTGTCGATGAAAAAAGCGTTTAAGCCTTTAGCATTTTTGATTGTTCTTCTGACCAAGTCTGCTAAGTTGCTCAAATTCGGCAAGTTTTTCCTCACGTTCCTTTCCATGGCCTTATCAGTTCTCGTTTATTCATTGAGCTGGGGATGGTGGTTCGCTGTAGCATTCGTTCTCGTTTTGTTTGTTCACGAAATGGGCCACGTGATAGCTATGAGTCAGAAGGGACATAAGGCCTTAGCTCCTGTTTTTATTCCAATGCTCGGAGCTGTTGTCTTTGCGCCGAAATTCACGAGCAGAGACGAGGAAGCGTATGTTGGTTTCGGCGGGCCTCTCGCAGGAGCCGTTATCTCTCTCCTGGTGTTTGTGCTTTGGGCAATTCTCCCCGGGAATGATCATTTTTTGTTGGTCGTGAGTTTTATATCTACCTTTATCAACCTCTTTAATCTTTTGCCTATTCGTCCGCTTGATGGCGGGCGAGTAACGCAAGCGGTTGGTCCATGGTTTACGGTCATCGGGTTTGCCGGACTGATTGCTTTGACAGCACTCATTAAACAACCGTCAATCTTGATGATTTGGCTTGTGATCTTAGTCGATCTCAAGATCAATGCAAAAGTTGCATTTTCTGTGGGGTTGATCTGCTTCGTGGTCATGGTTGTTCTCTTTTGCCTCGGACACGGGGAACAGTTGTTTTGGATAAACGTAATGGATGCTGTTATAGGCTGGCTTTTGGTTGTAACCCTTTATGGGAAAGCAATTGGAAAGCTTTCCAACGAATCTGAGAAAGAACTGCCGCCCCGCGCCTATTCGCTATCGACTTATGTGGCTGTCTCTTTATCTTGGTCTCACCTTTTCACTGTTCGCTCTTCTCGTGTTGCAGATGTCTTATCTGCCAACTGAGATGAAGTGACAGAGCTGTTCCTGGTCTCTTGGACCGGGATTTTTTTATAACGAAAAACATCTCTTGATTTAGAGGTGTTTTTTTGTGGAGCGGGTAGGGGGAATTTCACGTCGCCCTGCTCCCACGAAAACCTTCGGGTTTTCGTGAACTTTCCTCCGTGAGTGAAAATTGCTGTTTTCACCCTTTCCCTGTTCAATTCGTCCCGCACCTTCCAAAAAAATAAGACGTCCCTTTCAGGACGTCTTATTTTTGGAGCGGGTAGGGGGAATTGAACCCCCCTCTCCACCTTGGCAAGGTGGCATAATAGCCTCTATACGATACCCGCGTGTGCTCGCTTTGGCCGCTTACGCTGCACAATCACCTTTGGTGCTTGTTTGTGTCCCGGCGGCTCGCTCCGCTTTGCTTGTCTCGCTAATGGCGTGACTCGCAATAGAAATCGAAAACTGATTGTTCGCAAATCTAATGAATTTTTGAAGAATCGGGGGCTCCTAAGTTTTGCTTAGGAGCCCCAGGCCTCTATTCAGGAAGCG
>DASTLG010000076.1:0-2576 GCA_035715245.1 Patescibacteria group bacterium | reverse complement strand
CGATATTCCAGGAGCAGTTCTTCGTTTGCCTCGCGTCATTGAATCGAACGTGAGGGGACAGAGGCATGGATTTCACGACACGAGCACGTATGAGTGGTGTGAAGAATATTATCGGTCTGGCACGCGTCTGATTTCCGGCCGCTCGGACTACGGCGGGGCTTCCAGCGTCTACTGGGGCTTCGGCCGGTTTGACGATGTCGGCTTCCGTCCCCTGATCGTATTCCCTCAAAATTAAGAGAGAGGAATTTTAAGAAAGTCCTATTGACAGAACGTCTTTTTTGGAGTAAATACGCTAATTCCTTCAAAAGGAAAACTGGTTGGCCGTGCGGCAGGGCATTAGCATGGTGTTGACTTTTTCGATGGGGTCGTTTCGGGCGGCACATCGAGGAAAGGAAGAGTTATGGGCAAGACACAGGAAGTCCTGGAAGCGAAAGATGATGATCATGTTCCCTGGTCGTTAGTCATCAAGACGGGAATGCTGGTTACGATCCCGGTCCTTCTTTCGTACTTAGCCGGCAAGCTCTCCTGGTTCTGGCTCGAGGTTTCGGTGATCGTGATTTCGAGTTTGGCTACGACGATCATTTCCGTGGCGTTGCACGCCAAGAACCAGCAAGCGATCCAACTGGATGGATTGCTCAAAATGTCCGCTGGAAAGATCGAGAAGCTGACAGATGATGCTCGGTTGCGACTCATGGAATTCCTCGATGTCGCCACAAAGCTTAGAAGACGGAGGACGATGGCGATTACAAGGTTGCCTGCGACCGCTTGCGGCGGAGCATGGTGCAGGAGATTGTTGACGCGTATCGGCGCGGTGAACTTTGCAGGGATTTCTTCCTTAAGCGATCCGACAACGAAGTCGAGCTGATCCGCAGCACCATGAAAGACGTTGTGCAAACGATGGTCGAGATTCGCTATCTCGATGCCACCATTTACGCATCTGACGCCTGGTTAGTTGACTTCGTCCTTGGTCCTGAAATCACCAAGAACTCGATTCCCTCGGAGAATCGCGCATAGAAAGCGCCTTCGCGTCAACAACTCGCGGCGATATTAGACGACCTGCTTCTCGGGTCGTTTTTAATTAGTTGCGTTGTTATTCTTGACAGAATCGTAAATTCATGGTTTTATGAGGTGCTGTTGTATATGGAGGAAGGGAGATGATGAAGTCAGTTGCAGCGGCACCGTCGTCGCTCATTCGATTCGGTTCGGAGGGCAATTTTCAGGAGTTTCGGGATTGGCGAGAAGGTCTCGCACGGTTTGTCCGCTGGCGTCAGCGGGAAGAACCGTATCGTGCAACCCTCATCATGAAAGATGAGGCGAGCGCGATCATGCTCCGCCACTGCCATGGGGACTGCTTTTCCCCACTGTATCGCCTGTACAAGGGCGCGCCGCATTATCACCTCTCGGCCATGACGGCGGCTCAGGCCAGGGCCGATCATGGTTCTGAGCGATTTTCTCGGCTGGACGTTACTCCGGTCGAACAGATGTTTCAGGAATTCATCTCTGGTCGATTCCATGAGATGGAGCTCGGAGACGTCTGCAATGGGAAGGTGAGGTTGTATGGGGGAGATCGACTCGAACTTTTCATTTTTCGATGCGAGCCGTTCACGATCCAGGATTTTGGACTCGTGTTTGGCCGCCGACGATAGGACTTTCACCGCTCTCTTGGGCGGTTTTTTTCTATTCGGATGTGCTATACTTGTGCCATGTCGTCCAAGGCGGGCTCGGTCATTCGCTTTTTTTTACTTGACCTCCTGGGAAGTGTTCTACATTTCCCATTTTGGTGGTACACGGATGGATTTCAAATCGTTCTGCAGTGGATCAAGCGCTCGCTTATTTTTCGCTGGAAAAGTTTCAGCTTGACCATCTGGATCAAGAATTTGTTCGTTCCGATGTATGGTCAATATGACCTGGTTGGCCGGCTGGTGAGTATTTTTATGCGTATTGTTGTTTTAATCGGCCGCCTCATTTTTCTTTTTGTTGAAGCGCTCCTCTATACGGTACTGGCGCTTTTATGGCTACTGGCTTTGCCGCTTTTGATCGCGCTGTTAGCTATCGGCATTTCACGCGGTGTGGTCCTGCCGCATCCAGCTCTTTTTTCTTATGGATTTTGAGGCAACGAATATCATCGTTTGTCCGATTTGCCGCGGAGATGCGCGCGCTTCAGTTCGTTGTACGCATTGCCGCGGATCCCAGGTCGGTCTCATGGATTCGGAACAGGGGTATCTCGTTTGGAGCGAGTCGCTTGATGCGTTCGCGTTTTCATTTCGCCGCTTACGGATTCGGATAAATGCGATTCTGCATATTTTTATCGCCTGTCTTGTGGCAGGTTCGGTGGCATTGTTTGTTATAGAAGTGATGCGGCTCGCGAATCCTGGTCAGCTCATGCAATGGGAATTTTGGGTTGCCGGGTATTGGTATGTGGATTTGCTTTGGCTGGGCGCGCTCCTCGGCTGTTTTTTGATTTTTCGGCTCGCGGTGTTTTCTGAACGTGTGCGTCCTATGCCTGGCTGGGGCGTTCATCATTCCGCAAAAAAAGCGCCGGCGATCGACGCAAAGAAAAAACCGGAACTGCGCGC
>DASTLG010000075.1:0-2170 GCA_035715245.1 Patescibacteria group bacterium | reverse complement strand
CATACCAGTGCACGTGCGAGTACACCTGTTTTGCATTCGGCAGAAGATGGGCAAGATCGCGGCTGATTTTATTTTTTATTTCTTCGGGGTTGGTCGTAAGGTCGATCGCGATCGGGTAGGCTTGGCGTTCATCTTCTTCGTCGAATATCAAAAGAAGCGCGTCGGCCCCTTTCATGCGATCATCAAAATCACACGTCTTATAGGGAGCAACGATCGTTTCGTCGCCAAGCCACGCGATCGGTTTGCCGGCTCCGCCCATTGGATCCATTCCTTCAAGAAAGAGCCGCTCGGCCCAGACGCCGGCTCCGGATTTATAAATGCTGTGTTTGCGTTTTTCTTCTAAATAGCGCTCAAAGTCAGCTCCAAAATGTTCAAGCCGGAGGCGGCTTGCCTTATCACCGGGCATTTTGATTTCATGTTGCGCATCTCGCCATTTTGTAAGTAATCCATTCAACCAAACAGCCGATCGTTCAACGCTTTTTTCGAGCATATAAATGCATCAAAAGAATAATCGGCAGTATTATAGCGTGTCAGGAAAGACTTGGCATCTCGATCGTTCGTTCAGAGTCAACCATAGAGATAGTAATAGGAATCACCTTTTTTTGACGCGCCATCCAGCGTGGAATACGTTCAGACCATTCAATCGCGAGAACGGTTCCTGGTTCGGTTAATTCAGCTTCTAAATCTAACGGAAGGAGGTCGCGTTCGTCTTCAATGCGGTACGCGTCAACATGAACGAGACGCAAAACACCTTGTGAGTTCGGCTTTATTTGATGGATACGCAAAAGCGCAAAAGTCGGACTTTTTGGTTCGGAAACGGATCCGAGTTCTTTTGCAATGGCTTGGACGAGTGTGGTTTTTCCGACGCCGAGCGGACCATTCAACGCCAAAATCGTACCTGGAGATAAATAGCGGACGATTTTTTCCGCGATAATTTGCCAATCTGAGAAACGATTGGCGCGCATGGTGATCATAAAAACAAAAAATCAAACTAAATTCCAGTCTGGTTTTGCATCTAATGTTTTCCAGTCTGTTTGTTCATTTTTTTTAAGATGCCAATAGCCGGCGGCCGCAATCATCGCGGCATTATCTGTAATGTACGCTTTATCCGATGGGAAAAAATAGGTTTCTGGCAGTTCCTGGCGAATCTGCTCGCCAAGTTCTCGGCGCAGATGTTCATTTGCCGAAACGCCGCCTACAAGTAAAATGCCGTGTACGTGATAGGCATGCGCGGCGCGAAGCGTCTTCTGCACCAGAATATCCACGATCGCCTGTTCAAGAGAGGCACAAAAATCATTCAGCTCCGTTTCGGATGGATTTTGACGCTCCTGCCAAGCTAAACGGACCGCTGTTTTTAATCCGCTAAAGCTGAAATCGAATGTCGGATCATCCAGCATGGGACGTGGAAGCGAGAATGCGTTTGGATTTCCCTTTGTGGCGCGTTTGGCGATTTCTGGGCCGCCTGGATATGGAAGCCCGAGTAATTTCGCGCTTTTATCAAATGCTTCACCGGCTGCATCATCACGCGTTTGTCCAATTAATTCGTAAACGCCAAAATTCTGCATGAGGACAAGTTCTGTGTGACCGCCGGACACGATAAGCGCGAGCAGAGGAAATTTCCAATGCGCGCGATTTTCTTCGTTCAGCCATGCAGAGGCAATATGTCCTTCTAAATGATTGATACCGATGATTGATTTTTTGGATGCGTATGCAATCGTTCGAGCCGCTTCAATACCAACGCGAAGGGCGGTTGGTAATCCAGGACCGCTTGTAACCGCGATCGCATCGAACGCACCCATTCCCGTCTCTCCTAAAGCTTTTGTGATGAGCGAAACCGTTTCCGGCACATGAGAGCGTGCAGCAACTTCCGGAACCACGCCGCCGTATTTCTGGTGAATCGGAATTTGGGATGAAACAAAATGGTGAATAACTTCGATTTGCTGATCATGAAACGCAACCAGCGCGACGGCGGTTTCATCACAGCTTGTTTCGATTCCGAGCACGCGGAGAGGGGCGGAGGAGCGCGTCATAGTCTGTGTGGGTAATGGATGCTAGAATGAAGAATGTTGGATGATCCGTCAAGCACGATAAGTTTTCTTCCTCGCCCATGCTTTGAAAGTTATCCGTTCTTGATTTTCGGATTTTTTTACAAAAACTTTTTTCTATGTGG
>DASTLG010000074.1:0-9104 GCA_035715245.1 Patescibacteria group bacterium | reverse complement strand
GAATTGGAGATTGGGTATCTTTCCGGTGCGGGCGTTTTAGGGCGCGTGTCGTTGATCGAACAATGCGGACTGTTTGATCCGGAATTTTTTATGTATCACGAGGATACGGACGCGACGTTCCAAGCGCGGATTCGCGGGTTTAAAACCGTCATTGAGCCAACATCGGTCGTGTATCACCATTACGAATTCGCCAAAAGCATGAGTAAATATTATCTCATGGAAAAAAACCGCTGGGCCATGGTTTTCAGCTACTATCGTTTATGGTCGCTCATGACCGTCCTGCCGCTTTTTCTTGCGATGGAACTCGCGCTTCTCGGTTTTTCCTTAAAGCGCGGCTGGTGGAAAGAAAAAAAACGCGTCTATCGCGAAGTGTTTAATCGAAGATTCTGGCAATGGATCGCCGTGCGCCGAAAAAAAATACAGGCTGAGCGCGTTATCTCTGATGCGGAACTTTTTCGCTCTATGGTGGCAACGGTGAAATTTCAGGGGGAGGATGTAAGTAATCCGTTGCTGACACATATCGGCAATCCTGTGATGCGCGCTTATTGGTGGATCGTTCAGCGATTAGTGGTGTGATAAACTAGCGTCATGCCGTGGTTATTTTTTGCGCTCCTTGGGCCGATTCTTTGGGCTTTATCGATGCATATCGATAAGTATTTGGTGGAGCGCTATTTTAAAAACAGCAGTGTAACCGTGCTCATGGTGTTTACGGCCCTTATGGGTTTGTTGGCGCTCCCGTTTATTGCATGGATAAAGCCGCAGGCGCTGGCAATCCATTGGTCAGATGCACTTGTTATGGCGATTTCCGGGATCTTGTACATGGCCGCCATGTTGTTTTATCTCCGCGCTCTTCAATCCGAAGAAGCGTCAGTCGTGGCTCCGTTATTTTTATCCGCACCGATTTATACATTCTTGTTGGCATTTTTATTCCTTGGGGAAATACCATCGTCGGATCAATTATTGGGAAGCGTGCTTATTCTTGCTGGCGCTTTTCTGCTTTCGTGGCAGTTTGGCGCACACAGAAAACGTCGTATTCGAATGCGGCTTATTTTTTTTATGACGCTTTGCGTCCTGGCCTTTGCGCTCGGCGCGGTTGTCTTCAAGTTTTTCGCCGTCCGTGATGAATTTTGGGGCACTACTTTCTGGACGCTGGTTGGAGAGGCACTATTCGGGTTGGTCATCATCGGTGTGCCGGTTTATTTTAAACAACTCGTCCGTTTGATTCAATCGAACGCGGGCGCGGTCTTGGGAGTGAACGGCGCAAACGAACTGATAAATCTGGCCGCCGGACTCGTTGTACGGTATGCCTCGTTGTTCGCGCCCCTTGGGTTAGTGCAGGCTGTTTCCAGCACGACCGCGCTGTTTGTGTTCGTATTCGGCATCATGCTCACGATTTTCTTTCCGCATTTTGTTAAAGAAGACCTCTCCTGGAAAAATTTGATGCAGAAAGGAGCGGCGGCAATCCTGATTACAGCCGGGATTTTGGCGGCTCATGCCTTTTGAAGGAAGCGGCTGGGTTTGGGTCTTGCCAATCTTTGTGTATTTTGCTAATCTTCCGGCATCTCGATATGAAAACTGCCATCCACCCAATGTATTACCCAAAGGCAAAGATTGTCTGCGCCTGCGGAAATGTGATCGAAGTCGGCTCCACGGTTGAGGAAATCCACGTGGAATTGTGTTCAAAATGCCATCCGTTCTATACCGGAAAACAGAAATTGATCGACACCTCGCGTCGCGTGGAAAAATTCCAGGGAAAAGTCAAAGCCAAGGAAGAGAAGGGCGTAACCGCGACCGGAAAGAAAGTGAAGGCCGCAAAACGCGCGGCTCAGAAAGCGGCCAAAAAGGCGGCGCGTCAGCCGACGCATCTGGACGAAACCCAAGCTTAGATCGCAAAACCGGCGGTTTTGGCGGATTATGGTATATAATCCCTGAGCCGTCGGTTTTTGATTAGATGAGCAGGTCTTATATGTCCAATTTACTTGAACAGGCAAACCAGGCCATTGAAGAATTAAAACTTGCAGAGGGGCGCATGGCTTCTCCGGAGATTTTAGTGAACCCGAAAAAATTAAAGGAAGCCTCGCTTCTTTATACGCACGCAAAAGACAAGGCGGAAGCGGCGCATTTTTTTCTTTCCTTAAACGATGCCATGGAGGAGGCAAAAAACGCGGCTGAATCAGCGGATATGGATTTAAAATTGATGGGTGAATCAGAAATGGCTCGTTTGGAACCGGAATTGGCGCACGCGATTGAATTGTTTGAAACGCTGCTCGTTCCGCCGGATCCGCATGATCAAAGTGATGTGATCGTTGAAATCCGCGCTGGAGCCGGCGGCGATGAGGCGGCGTTGTTCGCGCAGGAATTATTCCGCATGTATGTGCGGTTTGCTGAACGGAAAAAATGGAAAACGTCGCTTGTCTCAGAATCCCGCAATGATCTGGGCGGATATAAAGAAGTGATTTTTAGCGTGCAGGGTGCTGGCGCTTATGGCTGGCTGAAATTTGAATCCGGCGTTCATCGGGTTCAGCGTGTTCCAGCCACGGAAAAAGCCGGACGTATTCATACCTCCACCGTAACGGTAGCCGTTCTGCCCGAAATCGAAGAAGAGGAGTTGCATCTTGATCCAAAAGATTTGCGCATTGATACATTTTGTTCCGGAGGGAAAGGCGGGCAATCCGTAAACACGACAAAATCAGCCGTTCGAATTACGCATATTCCCACGGGCATTGTCGTAAGCTGTCAGGATGAACGCTCTCAGCTTCAAAATCGTGAGCGTGCCATGTCGATTATTCGCGCTCGTATTTGGGAAGCGGAGCAGGAAAAAAAGCGCGCGACGCTTGAAGCAGAACGGCGTTCGCAGATTGGAACGGGTGATCGTTCAGAAAAAATTCGTACGTACAATTCACCGCAGGATCGCATTACGGATCATCGAATTAAAAAAAGCTGGCATAATATCGCGCAGATTTTGGATGGGGATCTTGAGCCGCTTATTTTGGCCGTGAAATCAGGAAAAATGGGGGAGGAAGAGGAAGGTTAATAAAGGACTGATCATCTCACAAACGCAACGAAATGGCTTTCATTGAGCCATTTTTTTGTTCATAACTTTTATTATTTTTGACAGACCTTAGATTAGCGAAAAATCATTGACAAAGAGCGCTTCCTGTGATAAGAGATCGCATCGCTTACCAGCTGAAATGAACGGCGACCGGACCTTTCAGATACGAGAAAAAACAGAACAAAAGAAAGAGAGGGATCCATGCGCATGGACTTCGCCTCCTGGCAGTATCTGATCTTCGTCATTCCCGCCGGACTCAGCATGGTCCTGGCGTTCGGGGCCGTATTCGGACTCGGGCACGATCACGATGTCGGACACGACATCGATCACGACATGGATCATGACCACGATGCTGGCCATGAACACGAGTCCGGTAAGACCGTGCTCGACATGCAGCCCGAGATGCTGCGGCCGCGCTCGATTGGTTCCATGGTGGGAGTGCTCATGGGAATCGGCCGCGTGCCGATCAGCATTCTGCTCATGATCTGGTTCCTCTGTTTCGGTCTCACGGGCCTCATTGTCAACATCCTGCTCGAGCCGATCACGAGCTTCTTCGTGATCTTCTCGCTCCTCGCCGCGTTCTTCGTGACGTTTTTCTTCTCCGGGAAGGTTGCGCGAGGGGTGAACAGGATTGTCCCCGGCAAGGAGACCGAGTCGCAGACCAAGGAGGACCTGGTGGGCTGCAGCGGAAAGCTGACCGTGAAGACGACCACTGAATACGGCATTGCCAACATCGAGGATCGGCTCCGAGGCATTCAGAACGTGCAGTGCCGGCTCAAGGACAATCTCGACGTGAAGGAACTGCCGAGCGGCACGCGCGTCACGGTGGTTGAGTACGACGAGCCCAACAACATGTTCACCGTCGAGCCCGCGTCCGCAGAGCTCGAGATCACGAAGTAGCTGCCGTCAAACCCGCAGGAAACCAGAAAGAGAGGACAGCATGGGCATAGTTCTTAGTCTGCTCGTCGGCATCCTTTTGTTCGGTATTCCGATCGCCGCCTCGTTCATGGGGCACCAGCTTTCCGGGGGTCAGACGATTACCCTCATGGTGCTCGGCGGCATCATCGCGTTCGCCAGCGCCGTGGCGCTCATCTTCACTCGTCTGTACCACAAGGCGAGTGCAAGTGAGGCCATCGTGCGCACCGGCATGGGGAAGATGCAGGTCGTGATCGATGGCGGCATCTTGGCGGTCCCCGTGGTGCACACCACTTTGCGGATTCCGCTGCGCATGATCACGATCAAGATCGATCGTCGCGGACAGCAGGCTCTGCGCACCAAGGACAACCTGCTCGCGGACGTGGCGGCGCAGTTTTTCTTGAGTATCCCGGCGGACGAGGGGGCGATCACCAAGGCCGCGCGCAAGCTCGGTGAGAGCGCCGCCGGCCACGAGAATGAGCGCATCCTCGAGCTCGTCGAACCCATGGTGGAAGGCGCGCTTCGCGGTGTGGCCACCCAGTGCGACCTCGCCGAGCTCAACAGCGACCGCGAGGCGTTTGTTACCAAGGCTAAGAAGATGGTCACGGCCGGCCTCGAGGAGATGGGGTTTGTGCTCGGCGAACCCACCATGTCCTACCTCGACCAGACGGATAACGACGGCTTCCGCGAGGGCAACGTGTTCGACGCGCAGGCCGCCCGTAAGATCGCCGAGGTTGCGCAGGCCCAGCGGACCGCGCAGACCAAGTTCGAGACCGAGGGCGATCAGGCGCGCAAGCAGCTCGAGGTCGAGAAGCAGAAGAAGATCTACGAGCTCGAGCTCGCGCAGAAGAAGGCCGAGCAGGATCAGCTCGCCAAGATCGCGGCGGCCGAGGCCGAGAGGTCCAGGCTCGCGCAGGAGGCGGCTATCGCCACGGCCCGCTCGGTCGAGCTCGCGACGACCGAGAAGATGAAGGCTATCGAGGTCGCCAAGCGCGGGCAGGAGCAGGCGGTCGAGGTTGCGGCGCGCGAGAAGGACGCGGCCATCGCCGATGCCGAGGCCAAGCGGGCCCAGCGCCAGGCCGAGCAGGCCAAGGCCGAGGCACTGCGCGAGGCCGAGCGTCAGTCGATCGAGACCGTGAAGGTCAAGGCCACGGCCGAGCGCGAGAAGGAGAAGCAGGTCATTGACGCCAAGGCCGCGGCCGAGAAGCAGTTCGTCGCCGCGCAACGCGCCACGGACGCCGAGGCCTACAAGCTCACGGCCATGGCCGACGGCAAGAAGGCCTCTGCAGAGGCCGACGCCACGGCTATCACAACGGCGGCCAGGGCCAACGCCGACGCAACCAAGGCCAAGGCCGAAGCCGAGCGCGACGCTGAGATCGCCAAGGCCGCGGGCATCAAGGCCGCGCAGATGGTCCCGGTCGATGTGGCTGCCGCGCAGGTCGCGGTGGCCGCCAAGCAGGTTGCGGTGGACAAGGAGCGCCTCGACACCGTGACCGTGCCCGAGCTCCAGGCGCGCCAGGAACACGGTCAAGTGGCGCAGGACTTCGAGCTCGCGCAACTGCGCATCACGAGGGATGCCGAGGTACGCATCGCGACCGCGCAGGCCATGGCGACCGTCGTGGGCAAGATCGACGCGCGGATCGTGGGCACGCCCGAGAACGTGGGAGCCATGCTCCAGCAGATTCAGAACGGTATGAATTTCGCTTCCCTCGGCAACAGCCTGGTCGAAACCATGAGTAGCGAGCTCAGGGGAGCGGTCGCTCAAGTGCTACAGCCGGTGAAGGCGCTCGCTCAGGCCGGCGCGGAACGGCTCTCGGGAAAGAAGTCGACCGACACGGCGAACGCCGGCGGTGAGGAGTCCGCCGCCACGAAGTAGTTCCTTTTGCTGAATTAAACTTCCGGACCAAAGAGATGAATCTCCGAGGTCCGGTTTTTTTATTTGCTGGATTGACAAAAAACTATTTTTCATCCAGGATATCAATTCGGATTTTTGCCCTTTTCATCACGACGGCAAGGAGGTCTTGCATGTCCAATCCGGTCGGTTCACTGATGTCAAAACGCCCGATTGTTATTGCAGTGATCTGTTGGGATCACCGATTCTCGACAGAGGACGCCAAATCAAAAATCCGTGAGGCGCTTGAGCGGTGTTATGGCTTGGACATAGAGTTTTACGAGCTTTCGATTCCAGGCGGCCCACTTGGTTTTATCTCCAATGTCATCGAGGAAGATCAGCTTCTCACGTATCTGGGGTTGTGCCTGGACGGGCTAAATCCGCCCAAGAGCATTGCTCTTATTTATCATGACGCGTGCAAGCGTATTCGCCGACAGCACGGAGAACTCACCGCCGAAGCGGAGCGAATACTGATCTTGAAGAAACATGAAGACGTGGGACGTGTGATTAATCGTCGCTTTCCGGGGATCAATGTACACGCCCTGTTTGCCACGATGGACGGAGAGAGGTTGCGGCACTTGAAAGAAATGGGCGAGAATGCGGAGAATGCTTTGAATCAGGAAATGCCTCCGTCGTTAGCTCCGGTCCTTCCGGCCACGCGCAAGTCTGAACGGACGGTACGTCGAGATCATCGTTAATTTCTGCCTTCGGCTTCGGCCGGGGGCTTTTTTGTCTCTACGAATTTTATGATGAGAATAATTTTTTACATTGACGGAACTCCATCAAAATGATAATGGCGAATCATGGGCAATTGCCCAATCCGCTCTTCGGGTTGCACATCGACAAAACGAGAAGGAGGGCTCATGCTCGCACTCATCTTCTCCTCAAGATGGTTCTGGTTCAGCGTGCTCGCGTCGATCATTTTGACTCTAGTCCTGCCGTCAATCCGACGCATCGGACCGGCTGAAGTCGGTCTGGTGATCAAAAGATTTTCACGAAAGCGTTTGAATAACGGCGACCTGATTGCATTCAACGGAGAGGCTGGCTACCAGGCCGATCTCCTGATGCCGGGTCTTCGCTGGTGTTTTTGGATGTTGTACAAGGTTCAGAAATGGCCGTGGGTGCAAGTGCCTGCCGGCCAGATCGGAGTGGTGATTTCGCAAGTCGGGTCTCTGCTCGCGATCGGCGCTAAATCGGGTATTTACAAACCGATTTTCGGAAATTTTTCCGATGTGCGCGCGTTTGTCGATAATGGCGGGGAGAAGGGCGTTCAACGGCCGGTGATCTCGCCGGGAAACGCCGTTCCGATTCATCCAGTTGCATTTCTCGTGATTACCAAAAATCGTGTTTATGGAATGCCGATTTCGTCTGAGTACGATCGAATGAGCGGCGGCGAGCTGACGCCGGCTTCGTTCGGCCTTCAATCCCAAGATCTCGAGCTCACGGTCATCAAACCTAAGCGGGATGAAGATTCGGGCGAGTTCATTGACATGATCGGCATGGTTACGGCCCTCGAAGGTCCGCCTTTGCTGGCCGGTGATATCGCCTGCAGACTGAACGGGTTTGAAGAAATGTACTGTCTGGAAGAAGCAGGACAGAGCGACGCAGAAATTATCAACGTTCTGCTCAATAATCAAAATGAACTGCACAACAATTATCAGGATTATCAGGCGTTTCTCGATCACGGAGGACGCGTTGGTTTGCAACACGATCCATTGCTCTATGGCGCGTTTGCCCTGAATCCATTTCTGATCCGCGTGACGCTTGTGCCGATGCTCGTCATAAAGCAGGGCGAAGCGGCGGTGATCAAAGCGTATGTTGGCCAGGCGCCCAAAAATGCAACCGGAGCGGATTTCACGCATGGATTCCTGGTTCATCCGGGCCATCGAGGTGTTTGGCGGGAGCCGCTTCGGACCGGCAAGGTTCCGCTCAATCCTCAATGCTATCAGGCGGAAATTGTCCCAACATCCATTTTGATGCTGAATTTAAGCGAGACGTGTTCAAACACGCACGATCTGGATCGTGAATTGAAGCCGATTACGGCAAAGAGTCGGGATGGATTTACGTTCCGGCTGGATGTGCAGGTGCAAATCCAAATTTCAGATGTGAGTGCACCGCGAGTAATCAGTACAGTGAAAACTATGCAGAATTTTGTCGAGGAAATTCTTCAGGCCATGGTGGGTAACTATTTCCGGGAGAAACTGCAGAGTCAGCCTGCGGTTTACTTTGTCGAGAATCGTCAGGCGATTCAGGAAGAAGCGCTTCGCCACGTTTCTGAACAGTTGACGAAGTATTCGGTCCAGACGCTGGGCGTATATATCCAGGACGTGGTTTTGCAGGAGGAGCTTGTGAACGTGCTGACCTCGCGTGAAATTGCGAATCAGCAAGTGATGACTTTTTCAATGCAGCGCGCCGCCCAGGAAGAGCGCGTTGCCATGGAATCAGCCAAAGGAAAGGCCGACATGCAGGCAGAACTCGCCAAGTCCAGTGTCGGCGTAGAAATCGCGAAAAATATCGCTGATGCCAAGCAGGCAGAGGGGAATGGCGCCGCGGCATTCATCCGGTCTACGGGCGAAGCCGAGGCCGATAAGGTGAAGGCGCTCGGCGTGGCGCGTGCGGCTGGGTACGAAGCCCAGGTGAAAGCGCTTGGGCAGAATGCGACCGCGCTAATCAACACCGTACAGGCGGCCGCTGAAGGTCATCTGACTCTTATGCCAAATGTTCTTGTGGCGGGCTCATCCCTGGATGGTCTCGCCGGATCTCTCATGGAATTTTTGAAGCCAAAAGAGTCGACGTCTTCTGATCAGACACCGGCGTCTCCGCGCGTCATTGACGGTGGAGCGAAGTAATTCTTTTCTGCCCTTCGGCTCGGCCGGAGGGTTTTTTGTTTAATGCAAACCGTTTTTGTGAAGGCATTCAATGTAGCCCTTGTCCTCATGAGTCATATGATTCACGAGCCAGTCCACAAAGAACGGAAGAAAATCTTGAATGACATGCGCGCCTTCAGTTTGGAATCGTGTGTGGTATTCGAGCGCTTGCGCCAGAATCTTTTTGTGCGTCCGCGCATGCTCCTCTCGTGATTGATATTGGAATAGTTCCAATAATTTTTCTTCGGTTGCAAAGTGCTGGGCGGCATACCGAAGAAGCTGATCCAGGATTTGTCCTATGCGGGCCTTTGGCATGGATTCAGTTTTTGCTTCATAAAGGTCATTTATAAGGCGGATAAAGCGCTTGTGCTGATCATCA
>DASTLG010000073.1:0-1527 GCA_035715245.1 Patescibacteria group bacterium | reverse complement strand
TTGTTTTATGCCACGCTTGCTCAATACGCAACAACAGCCGTGATGAGCTACATTCTTCTCCCGCGGCGGCCGTCACTAAGTTTTCATTTTTTAAAATTGCGTGAATTGGTCGGCTACAGCAAATGGGTTTATGGTCAGACCACGCTTGATCTTTTGATTGGCCAAGCGGATAAATTTTTTGTCGGAAGATGGCTGGATCCGTCACAGCTTGGGTTATATTCCAAAGCCAAGGATCTTTCATCGACCGTTACATCTATTGTTACCTCGGCCATAAAAAAAATTGGTCTTCCTGCTTACTCCAGAATTCAAGATCAATTAACTAAGGTTCAGATCGGGTTTTGCCGAAGTGTGGATGTTCTCTTTATGAGCAGTCTGCCGGCGGCGCTCTTATTTTTATTTGAAGGCGGGGCGATCGTTTCGATTGCTTTTGGACCGCATTGGTATTCTATTACGATTCCTTTGAAAATTTTTGCCTTCGGTAATTTATTCCTGGCGTTTACGCGTATTTTGAATCCGGTTTTTGGCGCGCTTGGCCGGCCGGATCTGAATTTTAAAATTACGACGCTTCAGGCCGTTCTCCTTGTTCCGTGTTTTTATGCGGGTTTTTATTTAGGAGGAATCGCGGGTCTTGCTGTTGGCGTGGTGGTTACTTGGATTCTCTTATTAGTTTATGTCATGATCAGAGCGCGACCAGTGCTTCGCATTCCGAAACAGATCCTTTTGCCTTCATTTTGGAGCGGGCTCGCGGCGAGCGTTGCCGCCTTCGGAGCGGACGTGGTCTTACGCTATTTAACGCACCGTTCTTCTGACTGGCTTCCGGCGATGATGCGTATTATCATGGTCGGCGGAATTTATTACGTCTTTCTTTTTTCGATCAGCGCGCGATTTAAGCAGGGGCCATGGCTGACGCTTAAATCCGCTTTTATTGAACTTATCGCCGCCCGTCAAAAAAAACTCGTCTAACCTATGTCTCGCACTCTTTCTCGTTCCGCAGATCTTTATTCGCGCGCCAAACAATGCATTCCACGTGCCGCACAGACCCTGAGTAAAGCGCCGGATCAGTTCGTGGCTGGTGTATCACCGTACGCGATTGAACGTGGAAACGGGGCGCGTGTTTGGGACGTGGATGGAAATGAATATCTGGATTTTACCTGTTCCCTTGGGGCGATTGTTTTGGGTTACGGATTTCCGGCCGTCGAAGAAGCTGTGAGAAAACAGCGAGAAAAAGGAACAATTTTTGGATTGCCGGGTAATCTCGAAATTGATGTTGCGGAACGGATTCATAAGCTTATTCCGTTTGCAGAAATGTGCCGGTTTGGGCTGAACGGATCTGATGTAACCACGGCCGCGATCCGTTTAGCGCGCGCGTACACAGGCCGCGATCATGTCGCAAAGTGCGGATATCATGGATGGCCTGACTGGACGATTGCCACTAATGCGCTTCGAAACAAAGGCGTTCCGAAGGCGGTTATTGATTTGACGCACGAGTTTAAATTCAACGAGGTTGCAAGTTTGGAAAAAATTTTT
>DASTLG010000072.1:0-1508 GCA_035715245.1 Patescibacteria group bacterium | reverse complement strand
CATGTAGGTGATATGACCATTTTCGTACAAACGCTGGGCAATGCGCATGCATTCTTTTGAACTCAGTCCGAGTTTCCGGTTTGCTTCCTGCTGGAGCGTGGAAGTGATGAATGGCGCGGGCGGTTTTCGTGTAACCGGTTTCTCCTGAACGTCGCTCACAGACCACGCGGCTTGTTTTACCTCGTTCGCGATGGCTTTTGCCGCTGATTCATCAAGAAGAATCACGTCTTTTGCATCGGTTTTTAACGTGCCGGTCTGTTCGTCAAAATCCTTTCCGCTGGCTACGCGTTTTCCTTTTGTGAAAGAAAGCTTTGCATCAAATTCACCGGAATCGACTCCGTCCGTTTTTTGTTCAAGCGTCGCAAGCACATCCCAGTACGCTCCTTTTTGAAATGCGAGCCGGCTGCGTTCGCGATCGATTACGGCTTTTAGCGCGGATGACTGCACACGTCCGGCGGAAAGTCCGTAGGTAATTTTTTTCCAGAGGACCGGCGAAATGCCGTACCCGACCAGGCGATCCAAAATACGGCGGGTTTCTTGCGCGTGTACGAGCGCTTCGTCCAAATCACGCGGATGCGCCAAGGCATCGGCAATGGCCTGTTTGGTAATTTCATGAAAAACCATGCGATGCACCGGAACTTTGGGTTTCAAAATCTGCAGCAGATGCCAGCTAATACTTTCTCCTTCGCGGTCTTCATCAGTTGCCAGATACACGTCTTCTGCGTCTTTTAAAGCTTTCTTTAATTCTTGGATGGTTTTTGTTTTGTTCTTCGAAATCACGTAAAGCGGCTCAAAGTCATGTTCTGTATCCACGCCAAGACCGGCCCACTTTTTTCCTTTGTAGGATTCGGGAATGTCTGCGGCGGATTCCGGCAGATCTCGCACATGGCCCATGGAGGCAATCACGGTGTAATCAGGCCCGAGGTATTTTCGAATGGTTTTGGCTTTGGTTGGAGACTCGACGATAACGAGATGCATAGGATAAATTTCTGAGTCGAAGCACGTCCGCATTTGGCGGAAAAAAATTCGAATTCCAGATGATCATCGATTTGGAATGCGTATTTTTAAATGGCATTCGTCTGTATACTCTTTTTCCATCGAACACGCAACTGTCATATTATATTCCAGGTGTTTTTATCCAGACTTGGCCGCCCATGGGCTTCACATATCCTTTCATTTCAAGCATCGCCATTTTTGCGGAGATCGCGGCCGCATCCAGTTCAAGCATACGTGCGATATCATCGATGTGTTTCGGTTCCCGCAAATTGGATAAAATTTCCGTTTCCGTTGAATCAAGCGGCAAATTTTTTCGCGCTTCCGCGACCAGATCCGGACGATCCAAAGAAAGCGCCTCAAGTACGTCCTGAGAGCAGGTGCACACTTTTGCGCCGGATTTGATTAAGGCATTTGTGCCGCGCGACGTTTCGTTCCAGATAGGGCCGGGGATAGCCAGGACTTCCCGATTTTCTTCGAGCGCTTGCCCGGCGGTAATGAGCGAACCGCTTTCC
>DASTLG010000071.1:0-3594 GCA_035715245.1 Patescibacteria group bacterium | reverse complement strand
GCATCAAAAAAACGTTTGTAATAGAGCGGTGCAATCAAATTCAGGACATTCTGGGCGGTAATGTTCAAGAAAATCCACGCGCTCGCAAGTCGGTAATGGTTTAAGGCTTGCCAAAGGAACTGAAGAACGCGCGCATTGTTGCTTTTTGTCATACAAACGAGTGTAGCGCGAAAAAAGTAAAGAGGGGAGGAGGCGCTAATAAAGAAACGGCCCGAAGGCCGATTCTTTATACTTCCACGATCACCGGAATGATCATAGGGCGCTGTTCTGTTTTGATAAAGAGGAATTCGCCTAATTCATCGCGCAGTTTGTCTTTCAAATACGTGCTATTTGGTTCGGCCTTCTGATCGTGATCTTTGAGAATAGCGGCCGCTTTGTTTCGTGTTTGAGAGATGAGCTCCTGATGTTCTTTCATGTAGACGAATCCGCGTGAAATGATATCAGGCAAAGCCTGCAGGGCGCCTGTTTTGCCGTCCACGACAGCAACGGCAATGACAACGCCTTCGTCTGAAAGCTGTTGACGATCGCGCAAAACAATTTGGTTTGTATTTCCAACCCCTAAACCGTCAACGAATACGTAGTCGGTCGGAATTTTTTTATTCGTCAGCATGCCGTTACCTTTTTGATCGAATTCCATCACTTGGCCGTTATCGGCGATAAAGATATTTTTTGGATTGAATCCATTGGTAACTGCTGCTTTCGCATGATCACAAAGGAAAGAATAATGTCCTTCGATCGGAATCAGGTATTTTGGCTTGACCATCTGATGCATTTCTTTCAAATCATCAGCTTGCGCGTGTCCTCCGGCATGAACATCCATCATTTTATAATGGATGACATTGGCTCCTTCACGATAGAGCGTGTCTTTGACGCGCTGGACGGAACGCTCATTGCCGGGAATAACAGACGAAGAGAAAACAACCGTATCGCCAGGTTCAATGGAAATAAACGGATGCTCACGATTAGCAATGCGCATGAGCGCCGCCCGTTCCTCGCCTTGCGCTCCGGTACAGACGATCGCCACGCGTTCCTTCGGATAGCGATGCGTTTCTTTTACATCGATGAGCGTGCCCTTTTGGATTTTTACATACCCAAGCTGCTGAGCGATCATGATATTCGAGCGCATCGAAAACCCTTCGATCGCGACTTTTCGTCCTTGGCGCTCGCAGGCCAAAATAATCTGCTGAATACGAGAAATCATGGAAGAGAATGTGCCGATGATAACCCGGCTTTTCGCATTCTTCATGATGTCATCAATATTGTGCTGAATTTCGATTTCCGGTAATTGATGGCCCGGTTTTGAGGCATTGGTCGAATCAATCATGAGGGCTAAAACATTCCGCTCAGCCAATTGTTTAATTTTTTCAGTTTCCTGAATGGATTGCGCGCCTGGTTCTGGATCTAATTTGAAATCGCCGGTATGGACGATGATGCCGCACGGCGTATTCACAATGAGGCCCATAGAGGTCGGCACAGAGTGCGCCACACCGAAGAATTCAATTTTAAAAGCGCCAAGCTGAAGAACGTCGGTTGAATTGACGGAATAAAGATTGAGCGGCGGCGCATCTCGATGATCTTCCTGCCGTTTTTGAATGATGCCGCAGGTTAAATCAGATCCAAAAAGCGGCGGATTGCCTAAAATCGGCATGAGATGCGGAATGGCGCCGATATGATCCAAATGGGCGTGGGTAATAATCACGCCGCGGATATTTTTTTCTTTTCCCTTGAGATAGGAAATATTCGGAACGATATAGTCTACGCCCGGCATATCTTCATCCGGAAACTGCAGACCCATATCGATCAGAATAATGTCATTTCCGAATTCCATGAGCGTCATATTTCGGCCGACTTCCTCATTGCCGCCAATGACCATGACCTTAAGCCGTTCGCCTTCTGGAACCAGAATATCTGCATCCGTTCCGGTTTTATGGAACGGTTTATGCTTAAAGGTATTCATGCGCGGCGTGCTGGAAAACGCGCCTCCCATGGGACCGCGCTTCCGCTTATGCGGAGCCCGGGTTGCATCATGGGTAAATCCGTGCTTTACGCTTGGATTGTGCTCATTTTTTTGCACCGGAGATCCGAGTTTCCGGGAAGAAAATCCTCCCTGCGGTCTCGCGTGTGCATTTGTTTGATTTTGCGGTCGGCGGACACCAAAGGGCCGCGAACGCGAATAACGATTCATTGCTTCCATAACTATTTTTTCAAGATCCCAGATTTCTGGGAAAAAACCATAAACGAGTCAACGATTCTGCAATGTGCAGAACGTATTAACGCCATCGTCTGACAGCGGCGATGGGTTCATTTGCTTAATAAATTGTCTCGAATCCGCCGAATGGCGGAAAAATCTGTCACGACTTTCGATGAAATCGATTTTATCGGTTCCAAGCGAAAAGCGTTCAGCAACAAAATTAAGGTACCATAAGGCCTGCTTTTTGTCAAGTTGATAAGCCTGATTTTATGCTAATTTTGCGCTCGTGCGGCCTTGAGCGCATGCGCGTACCAGGTAAGCTCATCAATCATGGTATTTACGCGTTCGGCGTAGGACGGATCTTTGATTTGCCCTTTTTCATCCCACAAATTTTGATGCATGGAAAAGTACACGGCATTGTGGATTGGAACCATTGAAAGTTCAATGACAACCTGACGAAGCTGTTCGACTGCTCGTGCTCCGCCCAGTCCGCCGCCTGAGGCGCCGCAAATCGCAACTGGTTTGTGCTTATATTCGTCATAACAGCTGTCCAACACCTCTTTGAGCGCTCCTGGATAACCGTGGTTGTATTCGGGACTCACAATCACGAGCGCATCGGCCTTTTCCATGAGAGAGGCCCATGGTTCTGGATCTTTCCGCTCGGTCGATTCGGCTTTGTGAAGCGACTTTGGATCGATGAGCTCAGTCTGAATGCCGCGCGCTTTTAAAAGGGAAGCCACGTAGGCAGCATCTTTGTCGCTGATTCGTTCATCGCGAATGGATCCAAAAAGGACAGGGATAAAAAGCGCAGTATTTTCCATAGGATTCTTTTTTAACATGCGAGCGGCTTTCTTGAAAGCTCTGCAAGAAGCATCGATGGCTATGCCACGTGGGCTGTAAAGCAAAAGCCGTGCTTTTGCGCACGGCCTTTACGTGGTGGGCGGAGAGGGATTTGAACCCTCAAAGTCTTGCGACCGCTAGCTCCTGAAGCTAGTGCGTCTACCAATTTCGCCATCCGCCCAGGCCCGCCGAGTATGCCGCAAAAAATAGCTTGGGTCAAGGCGAAATGCGTCAGAAGGTTAGGCTGTTTACCAGCTGATCAAAGATCTTTTTCTGATTCGATTCAGAGAGACTCGGATTCAGGAAATCGCCGATCCACGAGAGGGTTAGCACCATGGTATGCTCTGAATCTCTGGGCAAAAATAAATACGTCTGGTTGATTCCTTCAACGCCCATCGTGATTTGATAACTCTTTTTTCCGTTGATGATCGTTTCTTCTGCAAATCCAGGCTCTCCTTTAAAACTTTGTGTGGTTCCTCCGGGAAAAATTTGTTTAAAAACTAATGGGAGCACGTCTTTGATCACGGCCGCTGGTCCACCGGTTCTTTCCTCTACTTGAATGC
>DASTLG010000070.1:0-1534 GCA_035715245.1 Patescibacteria group bacterium | reverse complement strand
ATCCAAGCCGCCTCGTTTTGTTCAGCACCCGTAATCCAAACGTAAGCAAAGCGCGATTTTCTCCAATCAAAGGCACCATATCCGTAACCGTTGCAATCGCAACTAGATCAAGCAGCCATTTTTCCCAGCCCGTCAGGATTTCACAGCCTTGTTCCCGCGCTTTTGTCAGCAAGGCACAAGCGAATTTGAACGCAACCCCGACGGCCGCAAGAGACTTGAACGGATACGTCTCCCCAGACAAACCTGGATGAATAAGAATCGCTTCTGGTAATCGATCTCCGAATTGATGATGGTCAACGACCACCACATCCATTCCAAGCGAACGTGCAAAAGCTATTTCATCTACGCTCGCGATTCCGCAGTCGACTGTAATAAGAAGATTTGTTCCGCGCTCTTTCAGCTTCAAAACGGTTTCGTGATGCAATCCATATCCCTCTTTATCACGATGCGGAATATAAAAATCAATGTCTGCGATGGGCGGTGCTGGATAAGAATCCCCGCAAAGGGAAGATCTGTGTATTTCTTTTAAAACCGTGATCATGAGCGCCGATGCCGTAATTCCATCCGCATCATAATCTCCATGAATCGTGATATGTTCCCCTGCTTGGATGGCGCTCATAACCCGACCTGTAGCCTCATGCATTCGCGAAAATAAAAACGGATCATGAATTCCATGTTCCCAGGACGGCTCTGAAAAAAGCGACAGATCCTCTTTCTTTTGAATCCCACGATTCCACAAAAGCTGGGCAAAAATCGACGAAGCGATCCCAATTTCTTCATGAAACTGTTCCGGGGCGCGATCGGCGATCAGCCAGCGTTTTTTTTCCATGAGGAATAGAATGACGAAGGGACCGCCGTCTGAAAAGGGATTTGTCAATTATCTAAAAACTAAAACAGCGGAGCCAATAAAAATAAAACTGTAAGCACAATAACGAATCCCGCAAAAATTTTGACGATCAGGTTAAACGTTTTGCGTTTCATGGCAATAGTAAAGCACGTTTTCGTAAAAAAATCTCTTCCGAATCTTGCATCAGCCGCGCCTTAGAACTTTGATAAAGGTATCAGCCGGAATTTCTACACTCCCTTTTCCATGTTCCAGCATGCGTTTTTTTCCTTTCTTTTGTTTCTGAAGCAGTTTAGATTTACGCGTGTAATCACCACCAGACATCTTTGCCAAAACATCTTTGCGATACGCAGAAAGCCGTTCGGATGCTACGACTTTTCCCCCGACCGCGGCCTGAAGTTTTACGATGAATTGCTGTCGAGGAAGTTCTTCTTTAAGCGTTTCCACGATCTCGCGACCGCGGCGCGCCGCCTCAGATGAGTGCAGAAGGGTTGAAAGCGCTTCGACTGATTCGTCGGCGACCAAAATATTGAGCCGGACAATGTCGGATGGACGATATTCCGAGAATTCGTAATTCAATGAAGCATATCCAGCTGATACACCTTTCAATTTATCATAAAAATCGACGATCACAGACGCGAGCGGCATTTCGTAATGCAGAATCGCGCGATTTACATCAAGATATTCGGT
>DASTLG010000069.1:0-12876 GCA_035715245.1 Patescibacteria group bacterium | reverse complement strand
TTTTGACGGGAAGGTGCCGAATGCAGATCCAGAAACGGCCGCAAGACCAGAACGCGCTGGCGCATGGGCGGGTGCCGCGGGGCTGGACGAGTTGCGCCGAGGCGTTGAACGCGCATATGAATCAACCCGGTGCGATCACGCGCTTGAGCGGATTTGGGAAGGTGTCGGCGAGGAAGCGAAATCCGGACTCATGCAGGCGAATAAATATATCGAAGAAACCCAGCCATTTAAATTGGTGAAGGAAGACAAGGACGCGGTCGGCCGTATTTTGTATTCATTGCTCGAATCGTGTCGCTGGTATGCCTGGTTCATCGCCCCGGTGATGCCAGGGATCGCGAATAAAATTTTTGAACAACTCGGCATTGAGTCAGCGGGAGAGCTTGCGCGCGGCTGGAATCTCGCACTCACCTGGGGTGGTCTTAAACCGGGCCATGAACTTGGCGAACCCGCGCCGTTATTTCCAAGAATTGGGGAATAAAACGGCTTTTTATGCAAAGCCATTGACAAATAGGCTTTTTTACGCCATTTTGTTTTATCCAGACTACGCGGTGAACTTTGAAATAGCAAAACAGTGAAACGCGCATCACCAGGACGGCAAGCCTGGGGCCCCGACGAGCGTTGGGGTGGGGGCGAGCTAGAGAAGAGGAGACGGCGATGGCCGCGAACAAGAAGAAATTCAATCTGATCATGACGCTCAAGAACATCGTCCGTCTAGCCCATGGCAGCCGGCCTTCGGAGCAGCCCAAGATTACCGAGCAGTCGCAGAATGTCTGCCTGTTGGACGATCTGGGCTTCCCGTACCGTAAGCCAATGGATGGTACACTCCCCGATACCCACTACCGCGTGCACGTTTCTTATGCCCCTTTGCCTTCCATCCGCGAGCTGGAGAAGGACTGGGGCAAGGGCAATGTCGCGGTTGTCTTCAAGTATCCGTTCACGCTCCATAGCTCCTGCGCTGATATGGACCGCTCGCCGGGCGAGAAGGTGTTCTACGTTCATGATGCGGGCGGCAACTGGGAGAATGAGGAGCAGATCGCCTGGGGTCTTAAACAGCGTAGCGTGTTCGCCCCCAATGGTTATCGCCCGGCCACAGAACAGGAGACCTGTGAGTTCGCCAAGGCTCACCCAGAACTCGCGGACTTCGCCGGACTCGGCTCCTTCTTGATGTGTGACGACGGTTTCGACGCCGTCGCGCACGTGTGGCGGGTTGGTGGCCGGCGTATTCTCGGCCGCCACTGGTTCCGCGACGGGTGGTCTCGCGAGACGCGAGTCCTGTTCGTTCGCAAGTAGTAGTAATTAGACCCTCAGTACTCGGCCTTTAAAAAAGTCAGCCTGGGATATTTGGGGCATCTGCTATCCCAATATCCTCTCCCTTTTTCCTTGCTCCGACCGTGCACATCCTCCACGGATGTGTGCGGTCTTTTTTTGTACAATAGACGTCTGTTTCTTAAAACGGTATTCTGGATTTGGTATGAATACCATTGATATTGTGTTAATCATTCTCCTCGCGCTTTTTTTCTTTCAGGGCTGGCGCGAAGGATTTGTATTTGCGCTCGGCCGTTTGATCGGCGCGATCATCGCGTTCCTGGCGGCGCGCGCCTGGTCTCCGGTACTTTCACTCTGGCTGAATCAATGGATTCACCTTTCTCCTGGGGTCATGCAGTTTATCTCCTTTCTTTTAATCTTCCTCATTGTCGATCGCCTGCTCATGCTCGTCATTTCCTTGATCGCCGCACTTCTCAAGATCATCACATCATTGCCCATCATCCATTCATTAAACGGTTTATTAGGCGGATTGCTTGGATTGGCGGCTGGGCTTGTACTCATTGGGTCGAGCGTCTATCTTATCCAGAGTTTATCCTTGGATCCAACCCTGCTTTCGTGGACAAATCATTCTGAAATTGCACGCTACGCAGAACGCATTTTCTACATCAGCTTAAAATTTATTTTATAGGATACTGGCGATCTGATTGGGTTTGATATGAATCTGCGGTTGATTGATACACACTGCCATTTGCATTTTCCGCCATACGTAAGCGATTTGGCGGATGTTTTGAGTCGCATGAAAGAGAAGGAAGTCGGGGCGATCACAATTGGAACGTCCGTGAAGAATAGTAAAGAAGCGATCGCGTTTGTGGAGGCGCATGAAAATATTTGGGCGGCGGTTGCATTTCATCCGGAACATGTCAGTTCTGCCTACCATGATCCGAACGAAGGGAGTGTTGAATCTGTTTTTGATTTGGAGGCGCTGAATGCGCTCGCCCGATCATCGAAAAAAATCGTCGCTATTGGAGAAACTGGGTTGGATTATCACTATTTCAGAGAAGAAGACGACGTTTCAGCATTAAAAGGAGAACAGAAAAAAGTTTTCCGCGCTCAGGTTCACCTCGCGCAAGAGCTCGGTTTGCCTCTTTCGATTCATAGTCGCGACGCGAATGAGGACGTGCTGACCATATTGAAAGAAGAAACGCATTCTGATCATGGAATTCGCGGCGTGATGCATTCCTTTTCCGGAACCTGGGAAGAGGCGCAGGCGTGTTTGGATTTGGGTCTTCTGATAAGTGTAAACGGAATCGCAACATTTCCGCCAAAAAAGAGTCTGCCGCCGGAACGCGATATTCATCAAACAATTTCACGAATTCCTTTGGATCGTTTGCTAGTTGAAACCGATGCACCGTATCTCGCGCCCGTTCCATTCCGCGGAAAACGGAATGAGCCGGTCTTTGTCGAAGAAGTGGCAAAACACGTTGCGCAGGTGCGCGGAAAATCGCTGGAAGAAATCGCCCGAATCACGACCGAAAATGCTATCCGATTATTCGGTTTAGAATAAAAAAAGCCCGACATTCGTCGGGTGAGGTGATTAACCCGTGGCCTCAATTGCCACGGAAGGACATTCTTGAAGAACTTGTTCGATCTCTTTGTAATCAACTGGTTTTTGCAGAATGCGCAAACAACCAGCTCGTAGCATTTGTCCTGGAAGTGGACTACTTCTTGGGTCTGCACCAGTCAAGCCAAAGATGCGGCCGTGGAATCCGGACTTTTTGATGCGCTCGATGAGCGGCACGCTGGTGATGCCGCTTCCGAGATTTCCGTCCATGAGAATAAGATCAATGGAATTTCCGAATTCAGAATAGATTCTCCACCCTTCTGATTCGGTATTCGCCATGAGAACTTTGGCGTGCGGATCAATATCCGCAATAAAGTCGTTGATGGCCTTAGTAAACGCGGGTTCGTCGTCGACCGTGAGCACGATCATGCTCCTCCCTCCACCAAAAACCCGCTTTATTTAAGCAGAAAAACAAGCCGCGGTCAATCGGTTTGGGAGAGGCGCAGTTTACCTTTATTTTCTTCTAAAAATCCATCTCGAATGAGTCGCGAAACCATAGATTTGAGCCATGGAATATCTGTTTTTTTAAAACTTGGATCAATTTTTTTTCCAAGTTTGTCCACGGGAATGATCTGTTCTTCTCTCACGGTTTTTAAGATTCGTCCGCGATAAATCCGATCTGGATATTTTTTTCCAGGGTGAATTTTTTCCGCCGCTTTTTTGATCATCTGTTTTGGCGCTTGAATTTTTTTCTGAAGGAACTGTTCGGAGGCACAGCACTCGTTTCGGAGGGGACAGGACGAACAATCTGGTGTTTTAGTACAGATGGCGGTTGCTAAATCAAAAAGCGCTTGGGGAATGTCAAAGTAATTTCCTTTTTTTGGAAGGAAGCGCTCTGCCAGAATCTTTAGCTGTTCGTCTTTTTCGGGATCAGGAAATGGAATCCCGAGGAGTGCTCGATTAAGCACGCGCCGGATATTCGTATCAATCGGCAGGACACGCTCGTGGAGTGCGAATGCGGCGAGTGCAGCGGCTGTATAAGGTCCTATTCCCTTGAGCCGGCGCCAGTCGGCTTCTGATTTCGGCTCACCGGTTCGCATAACTTCGCGAGCCACGTCACGCAGCATCAGCGCGCGCCGGTTGTAGCCGAGTCCAGCCCATGCGCGGATCACATCGGCATTTGTGGCGCGAGCTAAGGAGTCCCAATCGGGAAATTCCTTGAGCCATTTTTCGTAAAATAATATTCCGCGAGAAACCTGCGTTTGCTGAAGCATGATTTCACTCACGAGAATGCGGTAAGCGTTCTGCGTTCCTCGCCACGGCAAAATTCGGCCATGAAGTCTGTACCAGAATAAAAGATGTGCGGCCAAAGTCATGGACGCACGTTAATGGTTCCGACGATTTCGAACAAGCGTCTTTCGGTTACGAATTGTTCGGGTCTCGCCCATATAAGAAGGGACGAGGAAGCGGCTGCGGAAAACGTATGGAACACATACAGTGGACTTGTCACATTGGCGAGCGAGCCTTTTTGCCCGACAAAGAGATGACCCCCGGATGCGTAGACAACCTTTTCGGGATTTTGGAGTCCGCTTGTCCAGCTCTGCTCTTTTTGGGCGTCGTAAGTTTGAATCGAAAGCCATTGAGTAGGGGCAATAGCATCTTTTGTCGCGAGCGTGATTTCGTGGTCGGTGGTATTCGCCGTAAATGCCGAAGGAAATTGAACGGAAACGCCCATGGAAACCGAAATGGCACTTGTCCAGGTTCGGAGAATGGCAGGGCTGATCGGATTTAAAATAGTCGCGTTTCCAAGCAAGGTTCGTTCTTCTTCAAAGCGTTTGAGTTGATCTTGTGCTTTTGCGACTTCTAGCGCGGCATTGCTGAGCTTTGTGTTTGCGTCTTTCGCGATTTGTTCGCTCTGCTGTTTTGCCTGAATCATGTCCTGCTCAGCTTGAGCCGCTTTGGTAGCAAGTGTTTCTCGGTCTGCGTTGGCTTGGATAAGAAAAAAACCAATCCCAACACCTGAGGCCAGCGCGCCGATAAGAATCCAGAAAATAACAGAAGCTGGTTTGGTCATGCGGTGATCATAGCTTATGCGCCAAGGGAAAGGAATGGATTCGTGATAAGAAAAAGCTCAAAAAAGGCAAAAAACCGCGTGCGACGGTTTGACAATGAAGCGGCTTTTTCTTAGGATAAGGCCGTCTTTATTATCTTATTCCTATGAATGCCTATCTCATTTTTGGGCTTGTCACGTCGGTTTTGGCTATTGCCGCAGGACTATTTCTCTCCAGCCGTATTTTAAAGCTTCCGGTCGGGGACGAAAAAATGCTTTCCATTGCAAAAGCAATTCAGGAAGGCGCGAAGGCGTATTTAAATCGCCAATATAAAACCGTTTTTTGGATTGGACTTGTTTTGTTTCTTGTCATCGGATTCGTCCCGTCTCTTGGGTGGAAGGTGGCGGCAGGATTTGCAGTTGGCTCAATCCTTTCCGCGCTTGCCGGATACGTGGGAATGAATATCGCGGTTCGTTCAAATTCACGGACGGCGGAATCAGCAAAAAAAGGCTTGTCGTCAGCGCTTAGTGTGGCAGTCCGGGGCGGAGCGGTAACGGGACTTATGGTGGTTGGTCTGGCGCTTTTGGGCGTAGTAGGATTTTACGCCATCACGAATGATGTGAAGTCTTTGGTTGGTTTGTCGTTCGGCGCATCCTTGATTTCCGTATTCGCCCGTTTAGGCGGAGGCATCTTTACAAAAGCGGCAGATGTTGGCGCGGATATGGTTGGAAAAGTCGAAAAAGGCATTCCGGAAGATGATCCGCGAAACCCGGCGGTGATCGCAGATTTGGTAGGTGATAATGTCGGCGATGATGCAGGAATGGCGGCTGACCTATTTGAGACGTATGTGGTTACGGCGTCTGCGGCTGTACTGCTTTCCGCTCTACTCATGCCCGGCTCGGTTGCGGCATTGTTTTATCCGCTCGTGCTCGGCGGTATTTCAATCATCACTTCGATCATTGGATTGTTCTTCATCCGGCTTGGAAAAAAACAGGACATTATGGGCGCGCTGTATAAAGGGTTGATTGCGGCCGGCGTCCTTGCGGCCATTCTCTTTTATCCGGCCACGAAATACATGATGGGGAATATCTCCGGAGTGAATGCGAATAATCTTTTCTACGCCTCGCTGATTGGATTAGCCGTGACGGCTCTTATGGTTGTTGTGACGGATTATTTTACATCCAAATCTTATGGCCCAGTCCGTTCCATTGCAGCTGCGTCAGAAACTGGCCATGGGACAAACGTGATTTCCGGTTTGGCGGTTTCCATGAAATCAACAGCGCTTCCGGTTATCATTATTGCGATCGCCATTTTATCGGCATATAGTCTGGCTGGTCTTTACGGAGTCGCGGTCGCGGCAATGAGTATGCTGTCATTAGCCGGAATTGTGGTCACGATTGATGCGTTTGGCCCAATCACGGATAACGCAGGTGGAATTGCGGAGATGTCCGGCTTGGATGAATCTGTACGTAAAATAACCGATCCATTGGATGCGGTTGGTAATACCACAAAAGCCGTAACTAAAGGGTACGCAATTGCCAGCGCCGGACTCGCGGCCATGGTGTTGTTCTCTTCCTATACGCAGGAAATTGTAAATTTTGGCCGTCAGCTTGTATTCACGCTGGAAAATCCGAATCTGCTCGTTGGTTTATTTATCGGCGGTCTGCTTCCGTATTTGTTTGGGGCCTATGCGATGCAGGCGGTTGGCCGCACGGCAGGAAAAGTGGTGGAAGAAGTTCGCCGGCAATTCAAATCCATTGCGGGTATTATGGAAGGCACGGCTAAACCGGAATACGGAAAATGTGTTGACGTGGTGACGCAGGGCGCGATCAAACAAATGATTATTCCGGCATTGATTCCAGTCCTTGCGCCAATTATCGTCGGTTTGTGGCTTGGTCCGATTGGATTAGGCGGTTTGCTGGTAGGCGCGATCGTGACGGGTTTATTCGTCGGAATCTCAATGACAACTGGCGGCGCGGCATGGGATAATGCGAAAAAATATATTGAAGCAGGAAATTTTGGCGGCAAAGGTTCATTTGCGCATCAAGCCGCCGTTACGGGCGATACGGTCGGTGATCCGTATAAGGACACGGCCGGCCCGGCAATTAATCCGATGATCAAGATTCTAAACATCGTTTCATTGCTCATTATCGGCATGTTGATTAAATAAACCGGCAGGAGTGATAGGATAAGAGAGCGGGAAACCGCTCTCTTTATGACTCACAATTTTCATTCCTTATGAAAATTACGTTGTGCGGCAGTATTGCATTTTATGATCGAATGCAGGATCTGGAACGCGATCTTTGCGGATACGGACATGAAGTAAAACTCCCGCCAGGACAGATTCAAGCCGAGGATGGCACGTGGATGCCGGTTTATAAATATTACGAATTGCGTAAAACGGCGAAAATTGATGATCACTGGATTTGGAAGAAAAAAGCCGAGGCCATGCGGAATCATTTTGAAAAGGTTGTCTGGTCAGATGCAATTTTGGTTGTAAATGAACCTAAAAATAAAATTGATGGATATGTGGGCGCGAATACGCTCATGGAAATGGGATTGGCGTTTCATTTGCAGAAGACAATTTATCTGCTCCATCCGATTCCGGACCAGTCGTATACGGAAGAAATTTATGGGATGCATCCTATTGTGATTCAGGGCGATTTGGCGCGTATTCCTTGCGCAATCCATAGCTCCATGTCATCCTCATTTTCATGAAAATCATTGTTGACAGAAATTTATGCATTGGAGCGGCGTCATGCGTCGCGCTCGCCATGAAAACATTTGTTTTAGATCAAGAAGGAAAGGCCGAAGTATTCAATGTTTCTGATAAAAAACAATCCGCGGACGAATCATCCGGATTCGCGACAGAGCGCAGTGACATTCGTGAAACGATCATAGAGGCCGCACGCTCTTGTCCGACAAATGCTATTCATGTGTTTGAAGACGATGGCGCACAAATTGTGTAATCGAATATGGAACAGTCTCAAAGTCAGATACAAACAACCTCCGCCATCCTGCAGCTGCGTCCATTTATTGTTGCTAATCTAACGTGGGAAACGGCGGATGTGTTTACCTTAACCTTAAGACCGGAATCGTCAGAATCTTTTTTTTCATTCGCCGCCGGGCAGTGGGTGTATTTGCATCTCTTAAAAGAAAATGGAGAAAGTCTGATACGGGCCGCTTTCACCATTGCAAGCGCGCCAAGTGAATCAAACGAACATCTGGAATTAGGGATCAAATTGAACGGAGCACTGTCAAAAAAAGCGGCCGAGCTCGCGCCTGGCGTTCGGGTTGCGCTTCAAGGCCCGTTTGGCGTGTTCACGCTTCATCCCGAAATTTCGCCGCAGGTCATTTTCGCCGCCGGCATCGGGATCACCCCTTTCCGGAGTATGATTCGTGAATTGGCATTCCGGAAAGCGGGAACGGAAGTAACGCTTTTTTATTCAAATAAACGCGCTGAAACAATTGCATATTATAAAGAATTCCAGCGCTTGGCAGAAACCTGGCCGGCTTTCCATCCGATTTATACCTTAACCGAAGCTGCGCCTCCGGCTTGGAAAGGGGAGATTGGGCGAATAAATGATCAATTGTTGAAAAAATACGTCAAAGATTTTTCCATAGGGGAATTCCTTATGTGCGGTCCGAAAGATTTTATGTCGGCTATAAGAACACTCCTTTCGAATCAAGGGGTTGATACCAAAAAACGATTGCGCTCTGAATCGTTCGGTTAAAGGCTCGAATCGTGTATAATTCAATTCATGAATTCTTTGGAAATCAAAAAAACGGATCGATTGAACATGATGAATCAGGTTTGCATGAGCCGAAAATCACGACGGAGATGGAGTATGTAGACGCGGCCGTAAAATATGCGCTCTCAGTAGGTTGGGTTCGCGAAACGCAGAGAAATCTGTTGATTGAAAAATACCTCCGTCCAATTTATCGAAAATGTCTGGAAATCATGGAAGAAATAAAGAAAGAGCACCCAGAGCCAGAAGAGTGGGCAGATGTTGTTCGCTGGTTAAATGCGGCTTTAGAAGCGACTTGGCGTATAGGTTCAACTGATCCGCAAAACATTCTCCGCGGGTTATATACGGATTATAAGCGCGCTCGGAATTTTTTGACCTCATACGCGATGCTGGCTCTTTATGAATTTATTCGCGATCTGTTCTGAAAGGAAGAAATCGAGGTCTTGAATGGAAAATCCCCGCAACCGTTATTCGATTGCGGGGTTTTTAGAAGCTATGTCTCTTTGAAGGGAATGGTGCAGATGCTCCCGATATTTTCCTCCTTGAAGGAGAGATCCCAGACCTGCTGGAGAAAGGCCGGATTCCGACAAGCTTCGAAAGCTTTTTTGTATTCCGCTTCCGCCACGATTTTTCCAAATGTGCTGATGCTGCGCTCGGCTCCTTCGACGATGTATTTGAGCTGGTTGTACCAGTACGCCTCCACGATGCTCAGCCTCCGCTCAACTTCGCGTTGAATGGCGCTGGTGTTTTTTAAGGCTTTTTTGACCCGCTCCGGAAATTCTTTTCGAGTCTCTTTGACCTGGTTTTTATTCGCGAGCGGCAAGAAAAGGTGCCATTCGTATGCCGCCTCTGAATCGGTTTCTAAAGACGGATCGTGATCGTCGATGGCGCTATTCCAGGTTACTTCGTAGACCCAGCCGCGTTCTTCTCTAAGCCAGCTGTAGATCGGCCCATGAACGCCGTTCGTCAAATATTCCATGATGAAATCGATGGCAAAGACGACGTTCAGTTCTGGACAGGGCTTCATGATACTGCCGTAGTTCAGCACATATCGAGAAGCATCCCGGAACGCGTGCTCGCGGTATTCCCGATTGGCCCAGCTCGTCCTTTGGTAGGAGTTCTTGAGATGAGTTTGGTGTGTCTTTAGAGTCTCCAAACGAGAGAAAAGCGGATTCGGTTCAACCGAACCACCAGCTAAAACCAGGATACTCGGATGAAAGTAGGATTGATACGCATTCCGGAGCTGCTGCGCATCGATCAGATCAAGATCATCTTCCGATCCGAGCTGTTGTCGCAGCGACAGAGCGAAATCGCACATCCATTGAGTACGAAGATATTGCTCGATCTCTTCATCTCCCGGGAACCAACGCTCTCTGCTTCTCCGCTCGCTCGAAATAATGCCTCGTTCCGAACGGATGGCTTCTTCAGGGAGAGGAGGCTCTTCAAAAAGGAAAGAGAAAAACTTTGGCAGCACCTCCTGAAAATGCTTTGCCGGAACTTCCAGCGAGTAGATGGTGTGGAACATCGTTGTCTTCGCGCGGAAATCGCCGCCCTTTAATCCAACGAGCTGGTCGAGATCTCGGCTGTTTGGGTGGCGCCGCATCACCATGTGCTCTAGAAAATGGAACATTCCGGGCGGAAACATGCCGCAGCTGTGTGCCGAGCCGACGGGAAAAAGGACTTTGATGAAGCAGAGTGGACTTTGGTCTTTGTAGTGGAAGGTACAAATGCCGTTTGATAACCGCGTTTCTTCGAAGACTTGTCTGTCGCGCATGAGCTCGCTCCTTGTCTGGCATTTCTATGTTGCCTGAATTCAAATTTAGTGAAAGCTGAACGGAAAGATTTGCCCCTTCGCCTTCTTAGGGCGGCAATTAAATTTCGCGCAGATAAAAAAACAAAAATTCAATCACTTAATAAAATTCCCAGAGCGTTTATAGCTTTTGAGGTGATTCGATAATGAAAATTTCTCACCTTTTCCCAGAACAGATATTTCACATCCTCTTGATTTTTTATCAAGGCCACGGCTTCATCTCTCGATTGTACAGACTGTCTCCGAACTGCGTTCATCGTACCTGATAAACTAGTGGGAACGCTTGGTAATAATTTCCATCCCGAATCCCAAATTTTAGATATACATTCGTCCAAATGATTGTCATATTCAGCAAACAGCTGTTCCGTTGCCGTTCCTTCCGGCAAAAAAATTAAAAATATATTCTCACTGCCTTTGACCTTATATCTTCGAAATCCATCCTGACTGTAGTCAATTTTTGTCGGATCATAAAACCTAGTAAATTCCTTTTTTCCTTTGTCGCAATCGATAATGAAATAAATATTTTTATCTAGAATACAAGGAGCTGATAAGAAAACGTCAATGAATCTAGCGATTTCAGAAACGCCTTTTAGACCCTGCGTTACCGCAACTCCGGAATCTCGGTACCCCTCGACTGTTAAAGCTTTGCAGTCCTCCACGAATATCAATCGCTCATTGCGAGCTGCTAAAAAATAGGCAAAAAAGTTTGGGTCCCCCATTAGAGAACCTATCTCTTTAATTTCATCATCGCTAAAGTCAATTGTAACTTTGTTATACCGAATGTCTCCTCCTCCAAAAATATTCCAAGCAACCTTGTTTTCCGCAGATCGACTTGCGGCAAGTAATACCGGTGAATGGGTTGATACTAGCATCTGAATATTGTCCAACCATCTTTTTGAATTTAGCTGTCGTGCAAGACTTGATAATAAGTTAATGTGCAAAAAAGACTCGGGTTCTTCTAGGAGCCATAGTGGATGGTACTCGCCTCTATGCAGCGAACGATCGCTATCCAGAAGAAAATGAGCTAAATATAAAACAGTGGATTGCGCCCCTGTTCCTTGATATGGAAGAGCAATTTCGGGTGCATTCTTATAGCCAGTGAAATTTATTTCAGATACGGCAATAAGTTCTCTTATATCTTTCGGCAGATTAATGGAGATTTCACAGCCTGGCCACATTTTTTGCATGCTGTCCGTAAGTGCTCCAGAAAGATAATTCTTTGACTGTCCTCGGAGTACATCCCATTCGCTTTGTAGTTGCTTAATGCTCTGTGTGATGTTCGCGCCGCGACCCCAATTTGCCAACAATCGCTGCCGTAGTTTTTCCTGTGCCTGCTTGAGAAGAGTGTTTCCTTCTTGGGGGTGTAAGTACGCGACCTTAATTGATTTTAATAATTTGGCAATGTCTTCGGGAAGATCCTCCGAGGGCATTTGACGATGCCCTTCGATTTTGTAGAAAAAACTCACAGCCTTTGTGTCCGTCGCCACTGAAATAATCTTTGTGATATTTAAAATTTGTCCGTATGTTTTTATTAAATCCTGCTTAAATTTTTTAGTTGTTAGAGTATCAAGATCGAAGTCTATCGTTATCTCGGCGAGATTCGACCCCTTCTTTTTGCTCAATAGCGAAGTTTTATTAATAAGATTTTCTGCGCCAATGGTCGAATCATCAAAAAATACCTTGACCGCATTCAACACGGTGCTTTTGCCGGAATTATTCACTCCTACGAAGTAGGTTCCGTCGGCAAGGTTTATAACTCTTTTTTCACGAAATAAACCAAAATTTTTAAGAGCAATTTTTGTCAGCAATGGCATAACTAAAACGAGCCTAGCACCTTTTTTCACTCATCTCAAAATTTTTCCAGCTTAAATTCACTAATTGTGAGATACTCACGCCCGTCCTGAAAGCAAAAACCCACCTTTGGTAGGTGGGCTTCCTCTGTGGTGGGCGTGGATGGAATCGAACCATCGACCTTTACATTATCAGTGTAACGCTCTAACCATCTGAGCTACACGCCCATGTTCACACTATCGACCTAGCGCCTATTCCGTTGCTGGCAGGAACTGAGCGTTCTGGTCGCGTGTCGGGATCCTTCGGAGCAATTCGGAAACGGATATCTTCTCTTACGCGCGCCTAGGATAACGAATCAAAAGAGGTTTTGCAAGCCTCCCGTTAACCTAGCGGAGAGCACCCTCTAGACAAGCGCCAATAATTGCTTTATACTTCAAATCCCTGCCTAAAATATTCTTATTCTGGCGGAATGACTATGAATCTGACCAATCATTTTCAGCAAAAATTTGATCTTGCGCCGAAAAACGGTGCGGATTTTGGCGTCTTCGGAATGGGTTGGATTCGTCGTTCTCTTTTTTATCCATTGGGCAAGAAACACAGATTTTAAGCAAATATTTTGCATTTGAAATTTGAATCTCTTGCCCAAAC
>DASTLG010000068.1:0-6072 GCA_035715245.1 Patescibacteria group bacterium | reverse complement strand
TGGCATCACCCTCGACCGTCCATGCGCATATTCAGGCATTGCGCGAAAGAGGTTTTGTGCGTGGATCTGATTCGGCTAATCGCGAACTCGAACCGACGGATAAAGCTGTTCGTTGGGGACGAAGTGTTATTCTGCCGCTTAAGGGACTGATCACTGCCGGCCAGCCGATTGAAGCGGTTGAAGAACATGAGACCATGGCTGTTCCGGTTGACCTTGCGCCTGATGCGGCGAATTCGTACGTTCTTCGCGTAAAAGGAGAATCAATGATAGAGGAGGGAATCTTGGACGGTGATTATGTCGTGGTCGAACGGAATCCATCTCCGCAGAATGGCGATGTGGTTGTCGCATTATTAGATAACTCCTATGCGACCCTAAAAAAATTCTATCGCGAGAAGGGACGTATCCGACTCCAGCCGGCAAATAAAACCATGAAACCGATTTATTGTTATGATCCGTTAATTCAGGGTGTGGTGAGAGCTGTGATTCGATCGTTCAAGACGTAAATAAACAAAAAACCGTGCTCGTGCACGGAGGAAAGGAGTTTTAGAAGAACACGCGGAGCAGACAAGGTTCGGCTGAGCGCGATTCAAGATGATCAATGAGCTGAACTCGAAACGACCTTCGCGGACGTTTTTTTTGGCCACGCGATTTGGCCGCTTCGTATAGCTTTGATCGGACCCATTCCGTAACCTGCTGCTCTTGCCTGGCGGCCGCCTTGAAGAAGGCAACGAAGACTTCACGCGTCACGTTGATTCGAGCCGGGCGCCGAAGCCCAGCGGTTCTGCTGACGGCATGGTCAAAGATTTTTTGCAGGTTTTTTGGCGTGGCCATGGGCCTCCCTTTAGAAGGAACGAGCAACTAGATCATACGATAAAGTTTTCGTCAACTCCAATGGGTCTTATTTTAGCCAAAACCCTTGACAACAGCTTCTTGACAGGCTTTTCGTATTCCATTAAACTTCTGGCACATCGTGATTTTTATCCCCAGGACGGGAATAAAGGCCGCGTGACTTTGACAACAGAAGAGTGACCGTAAGCAGATAATTTTGTTTATTTCCTTTTTGATCCTTCCGATCGCCAGGTCGGATGGGTTCTTATTGAGAGTTTGATCCTGGCTCAGGATGAATGCTGGCGGCGTGTCTAAGGCATGCAAGTCGAACGAGTTATTTTTTGTAGCAATACAGGAGATAGCTAGTGGCAAACGGGTGCGTAACACATTGGTAACCTGCCTCGCAGTCGGGTACAACTCACCGAAAGGTGAGCTAATCCCACGATGGACATGAGGGGACAAATGTCATTCTCATGTAAAGCGCAAAACGCGCTGCGAGAGGGGCCTATGGCCCATCAGCTAGTTGGTAGGGTAACGGCCTACCAAGGCTATGACGGGTAGGGGATGTGAGAGCATGATCCCCCTCACTGGGACTGAGACACTGCCCAGACACCTACGGGTGGCTGCAGTCGAGAATATTCCCCAATGGGCGAAAGCCTGAGGGAGCGACGCCGCGTGTGGGAAGAAGGCCTTCGGGTCGTAAACCACTTTTGTCAGGGACGAATTTTGACGGTACCTGAAGAATAAGAGGTTGCTAACTCTGTGCCAGCAGCAGCGGTAATACAGAGACCTCAAGCATTATCCGGATTTATTGGGCGTAAAGGGTCCGCAGGTGGCATGGCGCGTCTTGCGTTAAATATGAAGGCTCAACCTTCATACCGCGCGGGATACGGCCAAGCTCGAGGGTGGGAAAGGCGAGCGGAATTACCGGTGTAGTAGTAAAATGCGTTAATATCGGTAAGAACACCAAATGCGAAGGCAGCTCGCTGGAACACTTCTGACACTCAGGGACGAAAGCGTGGGTAGCGAATGGGATTAGATACCCCAGTAGTCCACGCCCTAAACGATGGATGCTAGATATCGGCAGTATCGACCCTGCCGGTGTCGGTTAAAAAAGTTAACACATTAAGCATCCCGCCTGGGAAGTACGGCCGCAAGGCTAAAACTCAAAGGAATAGACGGGGACCCGCACAAGCGGAGGAGCATGTGGTTTAATTCGACGGTAAGCGAGGAACCTTACCTGGGTTTGAAATGTAGCTGCAAGCCGCTGGAAACAGTGGACGCCTTCGAGGGTGCTACACAGGTGCTGCATGGTTGCCGTCAGCTCGTGTCGTGAGATGTACCGTTAAGTCGGGTAACGAGCGCAACCCCCGTTCCGTGTTGTTTTTTCACGGAAGACCGCCTCGGATAACGGGGAGGAAGGTGGGGATGACGTCAAATCAGCATGGCTCTTACATCCAGGGCTACACACGTGCTACAATGGCCATGACAATGGGTTGCCAAGCCGTAAGGCGGAGCTAATCTCAGCAAACATGGCCTCAGTTCAGATTGAGGGCTGCAATTCGCCCTCATGAAGCCGGATTCGCTAGTAAACGCGTATCAGCAATGGCGCGTTGAATACGTTCTCGGGTCTTGTACTCACCGCCCGTCAAGTCAAGAGAGTCGGAAATACCCGAAGGCTCCGATAAGGGGACGAAGGTAGAGCCGATGATAGGGACTAAGTCGTAACAAGGCATCCGTAGCGGAAGCTGTGGATGGATCACCTCCTTTCTAGGGAGATTTATTCTTCGACAATGTCGGAGAAATCAACCGATGGTCGATTGTCCGATGTTTATCGGACGACATATTGCGTTTAAACGGTTTGGTGCAAACCTCGAAGGTTCATCAAATGCGTAAACGCTTGGAAAAAATAAAATAGCTCACGGTCACTTTTCTGAAGTCAAACAAAAATCCGCTCAATGGCGGTTTTTTTGTTTTGTTGATTAATTTGCTAAGATTAATTTATCTCAAAATTCATTCCCTGTGGCTTTTTTATGCCAAAATTTTCTCAAGATACATCAAGGTCTCTCCGCGAAGCTTTTTCTTCTGAGAGTCTTATGCGCGATCAAGACCTTGCTATTTTAACCAAAGCGAAAGAACTTGGGGTACTCCCATCCGAATCCACACTTGAAGATCTTCAGGCTTCGAGACGTGGTGTATTCCATGAGCTTGTTAAGCGCGGCGTAGAAACCATCCCATTTCCCGGGGGTGAAATAAAATTAAAAGGAACGTTTTCTCCGCGTCAGTAATAAGAGTGGTTGTCTCATTCTGTCGTGATGCGATAGATTTTATAGCTCGGGAATGGGCTGGGTTTTGATTCGAACCGTTGACTTCTTTGTTCGTTCTGTTATGGTCATGGGCACACAAGGAGGGAACTGGCATGACGACGCTCGTTTTAATCGCAGATGATCAGCGTAGCGTTGCTTCGGCAACAGAGCGGCTGATCAGGACGCGGATCAAAAAAGATCCGGTCCTCGGGAGAAAGCAGACGATCTATCACGTTTGTTTTAGTACGAGCGAAGCAATGAACACGGTGGACAGTTTTCTGGCTTCCTCGATTGGCAACCGTGATCGAAGAATTGTTCTTGTTACGGATGGCGACTTCGGCGAACCCCGAACCGGAATTGATCTGATCCGGGTTGTCCGCATGCGTTGCGAGTCTTCCGTTCGGTGCCATGCTGTTCTTTACACTGCAACCGACCGGCTTGCTGATGAAGCGAATCGCGAGGTTAACCCCATTTCGGTCTTCATGAAGCCGAACCTTCCCGAAGAATTCTTTCAAGGTGTCTTTGCCTTCCTTCGTTCACGATGAATCTCGTTCCCGCCTTGTCAGCGGGAATTTTTTTAATAAAAAAAGATCCGGGAATCCGGATCTTTTTTATGGTGGACGGCAGAGGAGTCGAACCTCTGACCTTCACAATGTCAATGTGACGCTCTAACCAACTGAGCTAGCCGTCCTCTTCTTTTCCTGTGGTGCCGGAATCGTATCGAGAAATGCTATTCCCGTCAATGCAGATCTTGTAACACGCCTTGACATAATTGTTGACGGCTAATTGATGTGTTATACTTGATTTAATTTGAAATAATTCACCTTAGTTCCTTATTATGTCGGAGGAAAAATCAAAGAAGCGCGGAACGCGAAAGCATCTGTCGGGAGGAGCGGCGCCTTGTGGCCACAGCCATTGTGATTCGCGCTGTCATGTCCGTTATGTTGGTGCTGTTTCGCATCCGATGCACCATCATATCCTTCATACCGCACGCGGAATGTCGCATATTTGGTCTGCGGCGGTTATTACTGGTTTAGCGCTTGTATTAACAGGCGCGATCGCTTACACGGCGGTCGATGCTGAGACAGTTCAGCGCGAAGCGCTTACGCGATCCGAATATGCTCGCATGATGGAGCGAGTGCAATCCATGGAAAAATCTCTCGCTGAAATGCAAACGATTTGCGCGGGGCGGGCTCCAACGAGTGATACGACAACGACGGATGGATCGGTTACGGTAAAGGCGCAGGTTAAAAAAGCAGAAACGAAAAAATAAACGAGATCGGCTCAGTTCATAAAAACTCTCAAGTCAGCTCGAGAGTTTTTTTAATCCAGATTTTTTCAGAAGGTCGGCGATTTGTTCGTGAGCATCTTTGTATGCTTCCCAGACCGATTCACACCAGCATTCGATGATTGCATCTCGTTTTGATCCATCTGGCTCCTGTAGAACGGAGAAGATGGTAATTTTGCCTCGCTGTTTCGGGAGGGGAATTTTTGGCCAAACGTGTTTCTTTTTCGCAAGTTCCATGTGAGCGCGCTGCACTTCCTTTCCGGTAAATCCTTTTTCCAGATGCAAATAAAGACCGATTAAGGCGAATGTGATCGAAATTGGTTTTGTTTGTTCGTCAGCACACTGGGCGGCAAATGCATCCACAATGAGTTGGTGGATGAAAGAGGGGCTTTGATGCGAAAGCGTATAAAACGAAAGCTCGTTATACGCATTCCGCTCTTTTTCACTCGGCATATTTAGAGCATATCAAGAAATCATAAACGAGATAAACCATTGACAAATTCATCTATTTGTGGTATTTCCGAAGCAGAACTTTTCATCTAGAGAGGTGAAACATGATGCCAAGGGATTTGATCCTTGTGCGGCATGGAGAATCTGAAGGAAATGTCGCCTCAAAGCGATCACGTGCTGGCGATGACAGCTTGTACACGAGCGAATTTTCCGCTCGGCACAGTTCTTCGTGGCGTCTTACGGATTTAGGGCTGCGGCAGGCCCAAACAGCCGGCCAGTGGTTGAGTGAAAATGTTTTTGGAGGAAATTTTGATCGTCATTATGTTTCTTCGTATCTGCGTGCGCTTGAAACGGCGGCAAATCTTCACCTTCCGAATGCGTTTTGGCGCATGGAACCGCATTTGCGAGAACGAGATTGGGGAGATCTTGATGTGATGACGGATGCAGAACGTAAGAAGCGGTTTGCCCGAAGCCTGAATCGCCGCGAAGTCGAGTCGCTCTTCTGGGCTCCGCCGAACGGGGAGTCGATTGCACATCTCTGTGAAACGCGTGTATTTCGATTTCTTGATACGTTGCATCGTGAATGTCCGGATGGTCGCGTTGTTGTCGTGTTGCACGGAGAGCTGATGTGGGGATTCCGGGTCGTTCTTGAGCACCTGTCCCCACAACGATACACTGAGCTCGATTTTTCGGAACATCCATTTGATCATATTCATAACTGCCAGATTCTTCATTACACGCGAGTGGATCCGGAAACGAAACAGACGGCTGACAAGTATCTCTGGATGCGTTCCATTTGCCCGACGGATCTTACGAAATCCAGGAATGAATGGGAGCCCATCATCCGCCGAACGTATTCGAATGAAGAACTTCTTAAGTACGTGGTAAAGACTCCGCGTATGATTCCTGAGTAGTCATTCCGCTCCGAATTCTGGAGCGTTTTTTGTTTAATGGAGGATCCGATAGACTTGACCGAAGCCTAAGTTATGGATATTCTTGCACCGCATTGAGCTTATTCCGGGATCGTCTAATGGTAGGACTGCAGCCTCTGGAGCTGCGTATCTTGGTTCTGCGCCAAAGGCGCATCCGCCTCTGGCGGAGAATCCAAGTCGCGTATGTACTTTGTTTATATTTTGGAAAGTGAGATCTACAAAACGAGATATGTAGGATCAACAGATGATATAGAACGCAGATTGTCCG